>JALZLC010000070.1 GCA_030858885.1 Actinomycetota bacterium | reverse complement strand
GGCGCACCGAGCACCCGACGCAACTGGATCAACGGCTGCGTCGCCGCTTGGTGGAAGCGCTGCAAGACGACGCTGACCGTCTCCGGGAGCTGGCCGGGCGCGACCTTCCCGGATGGTCGCTGTAGGGTTGCGGCCAGCCGTCAGCGGGCGAGCCGGATCAGTCGTCGTCGCCCTCGGTGGCGACCTGTTACCCGATACCCGTCGCACATCCACCAACGCCGCGCTTCACCGCCCGTGGAGGTGACCGGCGTTTCCGAGTAGCCGCAAGGTCGTCGGTCACGACTGTTCCTTCCTCGCAATGGCACGCACGTGGCCGTCGCCCGGCAGGCGACCCCAGCCGTAGACCCAGGTGACGCCGCTGCGCTCGAGCGGGTCGGGCCGCACCTCGATCTCCACCTCGTCGTAGCCGGCGTCGACCAGCAGGGCGTACAACTCCTCTCCGCGGACGGGAGTGGCGTAGACCGTACCCGCGGGTGGATCTTCGACCGCCTCGAGGTCGCCGGTCCCCTCACGAAACGACACGAACATCGGCCCGTGGCGCTGCACCCGGCGCAGCTCAGCCAGGCCGGCACGGATCTGTCCTCGCGGAAGGTGCTGCAGGGCCGCTGGCGCCCACACGCCATCGAAGGCGTGATCAGCGAAGGGAAGGCGGCGGAAGTCCCAGCGCGCCAGCGCGCCCTTGGGAAACAGCAGCTTTCCCATGCGCATCGACTCGTGGGAACGGTCACCGGCAGCGACGATCAGCCCGGCGTCGCGCAGCAGCCGGACGTCGAGCGCGGGGCCGCAGGCCGGGTCGAGTACGAGCGCGCCCCGCCCCGCCAGCGCCGCAAACTTCCGGATCGCATCCAGGGGCCGGTGCTGCCGCCAGGCCTCCTGGTACTCGGCCGCCACTGCGTCGTAGCGCGCAACTGTGGCGCTGATGCGGTCGCCGCTGCTGGTCTTCACTGAGGACATCTCGCCTGCGGATGCTAGACGGTCACCCACCCGACCCCACACGCGCTTGACGGCAGGTCGGCGACTGCGAGATCAGCCCGCGCTCACGTGGCCGGGGGCTTGAGCGCGTCGATCCCGTTGTGCGTCAGCGAGAATCGCATCCGCACGACCATCCCCTCGTCGCGGCGGAAGTCGACAGCGTCGGCCATGCCCCGGATCAGGGTGACGCCCAGCCCGCTCTCCGCCGCCCAGCTCCGCGTGCCGTTGTCCTCTGCGGGGGCGGGGTCGAAACCGCCGCCGGCGTCGGTGACGCTGACCGAGAAGAAGCCCGGATTGGGGGTGCCGAAGGTGAGGCGGATCGGGGCTGCGACGGCGTGTCGGAGGTGCGACTTGATGGCGTTGGCCACGGCTTCGCTTACCGCAATCTTCAAGTCCTCGATGCGTTCGCCCGGCAGGCCGGCCGAACGGGCGGCGACAGTGACGACGAGCCGCGCGAGGCCGACATAGGCGACGTCGGGCGGCAACCGTAACTCGACGCCATCCATCACTCGGTGTCCTGGAGGGCCTCGTCCAGCGTGTCGTGGATGGGGAACACCTTGGTCAGGCCGGTGATGCGGAAGATCTTGAGGATGCGCTCCTGGTTGCACACCAGCGACAGGCTGCCGTCGTGCGACCGGACCCGCTTGAGCCCGCCGACCAGGACCCCCAGCCCGGTCGAGTCGAGGAACTCGACCTTCGTCATGTCGACCACGATCTGGTAGTTGCCCTCGCCGACCAGCTCGACCAGCTTCTCCCGCAACTTGGGCGCGGTGTAGACGTCGACCTCGCCACCGACCTCCAGCACGGTGCGGTCGCCTTCCTTGCGGTGGTTCAGGCTCAACTCCACAACAGCTACTCCTCTTCACGCGTCTGCACGCGCGTCAACGACAACCACGAACCCGGCAGTGCACCGGCCCCGCGAGGGTTTCCTGCCCCTGAACGGGCGAAACACCCGAGCGCCAGCCGAGCGGTTGAAGCAGTGCCTTCGGATTTGGAGGGCAACGCTTCAGGCTGGGGCCGCCACCGCGCGCCGTAGCCTTCGTGGGGTGGACGCGGATTCGCTGCTGCGCAGCCTCGACGAGGCGCTGTCGAACGCGGTGCCGTCGGCCCGTGGCGCCCCGCGCATCGCCGCGCTCCAGCACCTGCCGGCCAGACCCGCCCGCACGGTGGCGCTGCCACAAGACGTGCCCGAGCTGCTGGTTGCGCGCCTCGGGCTGCTCGGCATCGACACCCTGTACAGCCACCAGGCCGAAGCGCTGGCGCAGGTGCGGTCCGGCCGCCATGTGGTCGTCGCCACCGGCACCGCCAGCGGCAAGTCGCTGTGCTACCAGCTGCCGCTGATCGAACGGCTGTTGCGCGACGACAAGGCGACCGCCCTGTACCTGGCGCCGACCAAGGCTTTGGCGCACGATCAGCTGCGGGCATTGCGCGACTTCCGGTTGCCCCACGTGCGTGCCGCCGCCTATGACGGCGACACCCCGCGAGCCGAGCGAGAGGCGATCCGTCGCACCGCTAACGTCCTGTTGACCAATCCCGACATGCTCCACGTCGGTCTGCTGCCCGGCCACCGCCGCTGGGGTGACTTCCTGCATCGCCTCGCCCTGGTGGTCGTCGACGAGTGCCATGTCGCGCGGGGGGTCTTCGGGTCGCACGTGGCGGCCATCCTGCGACGGCTGCGACGCGTCTGCGACCACTACTCGGCGCGCCCGGTGTTCGTGATGGCGTCAGCGACAATCGGCAACCCCGGCGAGCACGCGCATGCCCTGACGGGCTTGGACGTCGCCGAGATTGTCGACGATGGGTCGCCACGGCCGCCGGTGGCCTTCGCGTTGTGGGAACCGCCGTTGACCGACGAGGCAGCGGGTACACGCCGATCGACGCTGGCCGAGACCGCCGGGCTGCTGGCGGGCATCGTGGAGCACGGCCCCGCCACGCTGGCTTTCGTCAAATCCCGCAAAGGGGCTGAGCTGGTGGCTGCCGCGGCCCGCCGCTTGCTGGCCGCCGAGGGCGCCGACCCAGACGCCGTTCTGGCCTACCGCGGTGGACACCTGCCTGAAGAGCGCCGAGCGGTCGAGCGCGGCCTGATCGACGGCACGCTACGGGGGGTCGCCGCGACCGACGCGCTGGAGCTGGGCGTGGACGTGGGTTCGTTGGACGCGGTGGTGGTCGCCGGGTGGCCAGGAACGGTGGCGTCGCTGTGGCAGCAGGTCGGCCGCGCGGGTCGACGGGGCCGCGAGGCGTTGGCGGTGTTCGTCGCGGCCGACAATCCGCTGGACCACTACCTGCTGGCCAACCCCTCGCAGCTGTGGGGTCGACCGCTGGAGGCGGCGGTGATCGATGTGACCAACCCCTACGTGCTCGGCCCTCACCTGCGCTGCGCCGCATGGGAGCTCCCGCTGGAGTCCGGCGAGGCCGTGTTCGGCACCGACGTCGGGGAGTTGGTGGCGCAGGAGGTCGCGGCGGGCACGCTGCGCGAGCGCGCTGGGCGCTGGTACTGGGCCGGTCGCGGTTCGCCGGCGGCAGCCGTCTCGATCCGCAGCGCCGGAGGTGACCCCTTCAACATCGTCGACGCCGCCACGGGCGCGTTGATCGGTGACGCCGACGAGGCGCGGGCCTACCGCAGTGTCCATTCCGGCGCCGTGTATCTGCATCAAGGCCGGACCTGGCGGATCGACACCCTCGACCTGCGCCAGCGCACGGCCGTGGCCCTGCCGTACGACGGCGACGAGTACACCCAGCCGCGCAGCGACACCGAGGTCAACGTCTTGGCTGTCACCGAGTCGCTGGGCTGGGGTCGCTGCCGGATGCACCTGGGTCGGGTGGAGGTCGGCAACCAGGTGT
>JALZLC010000058.1 GCA_030858885.1 Actinomycetota bacterium | reverse complement strand
AGCTGCGCCACCGGGTCGCCATCGTGACCCAGGACGTGCAGCTGTTCGCCGCCACCGTTCGCGAGAACCTGACGCTGTTCACCGACGGCTACGACGACGCGGTGCTGCTCGGCCTTCTGGGCGACCTGGGCCTTGACAGCTGGCTGGCCGGCCTGCCGCACGGCTTGGACACCGTCCTTGGCGAGAACGCCGGGCTCTCGGCGGGCCAGGCCCAGCTGCTTGCGGTCGGCCGCGCGTTCCTGCGCGACCCCGGGCTGGTGGTGCTCGACGAGGCGTCGTCGCGCATCGACCCGGCGACCGCCCAGCTGGTCGAGCGAGCGCTGGACCGCCTGCTGGCCGGCCGGACGGCGCTGGTGATCGCCCACCGCCTGCAGGCCGTCGAACGAGCCGACACCGTCATCGTCCTGGAGGACGGGCGGATCGTGGAGGCGGGCTCGCGAGCGTCACTGGCCGCTGACCCGACCAGTCGCTTCGCCGGCCTGCTGCGCCTTGAGGCGACCGCTGGCCGTGGCAATCCTCGATCGGAGGTGAGGACGTGAGCACGCAGGTAGCCGAAGGCGGCGTCGCAGCCGTGGCGCGAGACGACGGCACCCGCCCGGTGGCGCGACTCGGGCTGCGCCTGGCCGGCTTCCAGCGCGTCCGCTTCGTCATCGGCGCCGTGCTGTGGATCGGCTGGTGGTCGGCGCCGGCGCTGGCCGGCTTGGTGCTGCAGGCGATCTTCGACGCCATCAGCGCGGACGCTCCGGCCACCTTGAACGTGCCGACGCTGGCGGTGCTGCTGATGGCCGTCGAGGGCACGCGGCTGCTGATCTTCTCGGGCGCTGTGGTCTTGTGGTCGCGCTGGTGGGTGAGCGTGGAGACCTTGCTGCGCGGCAACCTGTTGCGCGCGCAGATGGCCAGCGGCGGCCGTGGTGCCGGCAAGCCAGTGCCTGGTGCCGGGTCGGCGATCGCGGTCTTTCGCGACGACGTCGAAGACCTGTTGATCTTCGTCGACAGCTGGCTGGATCTGGCGGGCACGGCCGTCTTCGCCGCCGTGGCGCTGGCGGTGATGGTACGCGTCGACGCCACGCTGACCCTGGTGGTGGTCCTGCCGCTGCTCGCCGTCTTCGCCGTCACGCGGTCGCTGGGCAACCGGATCCGTCGCACCCGACGCGCCGACCGCGAAGCCACCGCCCGGGTGACCGGCTTCCTCGGCGAGGTCTTCTCGTCGGTGCTGGCGATCAAGGTGACCGGCGCGGAGGCGGCATCGGTCGCGAGGCTCAAGCGGCTGAACCAGACCCGGCGGCACACCGCGCTGCGCGACCGGGTGCTGACCGAGACCCTCGAGGCGTTCAACGGTTCCACGGTCGACGTCAGCATCGGGCTGGTGCTGCTGTTGTCGGCCGGGGCGATGCGCTCCGGTGACTTCAGCGTTGGCGACCTCGCCCTGTTCGCCAGCTACGTGACCTCGCTGGCCGGCCTGCCACGCTGGGCGGGGCTGGTCCTGACGCGGCACCGCCACGCCCAGGTGGCCGCAGGGCGCATGGCCAAGCTGTTGCCGCGTGAGGACGCCGACGAGGCCGTGGTGCACCGCAACCTTGGCATCGAGGGCCTGGTGCACGCCGAGCCTCGGCCGCGCCACGACACCCCTGCGCCGGCCGACGTGCGGCTGGAAGGCTTCGGCGTGCGGCAAGGCGGCGGGAGCCTCGACTTGGACGGACCCCGAACCTGCGCTCAGCCTGCGGCCTCGCTGACCGGGGTCCCCATCGACCTGCACCTGCCGCCCGGGTCGTTCACCGTGGTCTGCGGCCCGGTGGGCAGCGGCAAGACCACGCTGCTGCGGGCGCTGTTAGGGCTAGCCGGCCTCACGACCGGCACGGTGCGCTGGGACGGTGAGCTCGTCGACGACCTGGCGGCGCACATGGTCCCGCCGCGCTGCGCCTACGTGCCACAGGTGCCGAGGCTGCTCAGCGCGTCCCTGCGCGACAACCTGACGATGGGTCGTGCCACGCCCGGCTGGCTGCTGGATGACATCGTGGATCGCGCGGCGCTGCGGCGCGATCTTGCGAATATGGCCGACGGGTTGGACACGGTGATCGGTCCGCGCGGCGTGCGGCTGTCCGGCGGACAGCTGCAACGAGTCGCCGCCGCGCGGGCGCTGACAGCCGATCCCGCGTTGCTGGTGCTCGACGACCTGTCCAGCGCCCTGGACGCCGCCACCGAGCGCGAGCTGTGGTCGCGGCTGCTGCGCGACCAGCACCCGACCGTGCTGGTGGTGTCCCAGCGCGCCGCGGCCTTGGAGCGCGCCGACCAGATCTTGCTGCTCAACCAGGGGCGGGTGCACCAGGTCGACCCAGGCCAGGCACTGCGCGGCTCCAAGGATGCTTTGCAGTCGCCGACCGGACGCTGAGTCCGGCCCGCGTCCGCAAATCCGCGAAAGTCCGCAGCGGTCAGGCCACCACGACCCGTTTGAGCACCGCGCCGAGGATTCGTCGCCCGTCGGTGGAGCCCAGGAGGGCGTCGACGGCGTGCTCGGGGTGGGGCATAAGGCCAGCCACGTTGCCGGCGGCGTTGGTGACACCCGCGATCCCGGCCAGGCTGCCGTTGGGGTTGTGCGCCTCGTCGACGGCACCGTCAGGACCGCAGT
>JALZLC010000027.1 GCA_030858885.1 Actinomycetota bacterium | reverse complement strand
CCGCCTGTCTCTCGCGCTGCGGGGACCTCAAGGTGGGTGGTCTGGCGGCGCGGTTCGCCGCCAAAGAGGCGGTGGCCAAGGCGCTGGGCACCGGGCTGCGAGGCTTTTGCTTCCGCGAGGTCGAGGTTGGCAACGACGAGCTCGGCAAGCCGGTCGTGACCCTGCACGGGGCGGCGGCCGGCGTGGCCGCAGGGCTCGGCGTCGGTGCAGTGCACCTGTCACTGTCGACCTCGCACGAGCTGGCGTTGGCCTACGCCGTCGCCGTCGCCGAGCCCTCCTGACCGCGCACCCCGGGTCGTTACGATGCGGCAATGATCGGGCTGCAATGATCCGGCTGTTCACCCCCGAGCAGGTGCGTGGCTTCGATCGGCGCGCGTTCCAACGGGGCGCCACCTCCGCGCAGCTGATGCAGACAGCCGCCGGGCATCTCGCGCGCGGCGTGCTGGTGGCGAGCGGTCATGGCTACGGCTTGCGGGTGGCCATTCTGTGCGGCAAGGGCAACAACGGCGGTGACGGGCTGGCGGCCGGGCGGCGGCTGTTGGCAGCGGGGGCCAGCCCGGTCGCGTGCCTGGTCGAGGGCGAGTCCGCCTTGTCGAAGGACGCGGCCGCGCAGCTGCGTGACTATCGGCAAGCCGGGGGACGCCTCGCGGACTCGGTCGCCGAGGCCCTGGCGGCCGCCGATGTCGCCGTCGACTGCCTGCTCGGGACCGGCGCGTCCGGCGAGCCACGCGAGCCTGCGGCCTCGGCGATCTCGACCTTGAACGGCGCTGGCATGGCCGCGGTTGTGGCCTGCGATCTGCCGTCGGGGGTGGACGCGGACAGCGGGCAGGTGCCGGGTGTAGCGGTGCACGCGGATCTCACCGTGACGCTCGGGGCGCACAAGCGAGGGCTGTGGCTGTGGCCGGCGCGGGGCTACTGCGGCCGCCTTATTGTCGGAGACCTCGGCGTCGTCGACGACGCCGACGATCCGGCGGCCGCAGCCCTGGAGGCGGCGGACGTCGCGCGGCTGATCCCGGGCTTACGGCCCGACTCGCACAAGCGGAGTCGCGGCGTGGTGGTCGTCCTGGCCGGGTCCAGCGGCATGACCGGCGCGGCGACCCTGGTGGCGCGCGGTGCCATGGCCGCCGGCGCGGGGCTGGTGACCGTCGTCACATCCCCGGCCGCACGACCCTTGGTAGCGCCGACGATCCCCGAGGCGTTGACCATCGAGGCCCCCGAAGACGACCCCGACACGGCTTTCGAGCTGGTCGCCGAGCAGGTGGACCGCGCCGACGCGTTGGGCGTCGGGCCGGGTCTCGGACACGAGGAGCCGACCGTGGCGCTTGTCCGGCGCCTGGTGCGCGAGGTCGGCGTGCCCCTGGTGGTGGACGCCGACGGCCTGAACGCGTTTCGCGGCGAGGGGGATCAGCTCGCCAACCATGCGGCGCCACTGCTGGTG
Organism: Actinomycetota bacterium; assembly: GCA_030858885.1. The sequence continues at coordinate 10,401 of JALZLC010000027.1, read as the reverse complement.
TGCACGCCGCACGCCTCGGAGTTCGGCCGACTCGTTGGCAGCTCGGACGCGCAGCTGTGGAGCCGGCGGGCCACGCTCGTGCCGCACAAGGCGGCGACGTGGAACGCCGTGGTCGTCGCCAAAGGACCGGGATCGCTGGTTGCGGCGCCCGATGGCCGCGTGTGGATCAACCCGACTGGCGGTGCGGGGCTGGCGACCGGAGGAACCGGCGACGTGCTGACCGGGATCACCACCACGCTGGTCGCCCAGCGACCCGACGCCGACAGCGTGGCCGCAGGGGTGTGGCTGCACGGCCGGGCGGGCCAGCTCGCCGGGCAGGGACGATCGGCGCGATCGGTCACCGCGTCGCATGTCACCGCCGCGATCCGGTCGGCGCTGGATGAGCTGGAGGCTGGCAAATGAGCGAGCCGGCCGGTGCCTCGGCGCCTACGCGCATCGCCAGCGGCGGCACACCACGCCGGTACGCCGTCACCGAGCCTCCCGCCCAGCGCCCCACCTGGGCGCAGGTCGACCTCGACGCGATCGCCGCCAACGTCGGGGTGCTCAAGCGGCAGGCCGCCGCCGGCGCGCTGATGGCGGTGGTCAAGGCCGACGGCTACGGACACGGGCTGGTACCGGCCGGCCGCGCGGCGCTGGCGGGCGGCGCCGACTGGCTGGCCGTCGCCCTGGTGGAGGAGGGCGCCGCGCTTCGTGCCGCCGGTGTCACGGCGCCCATCCTGGTGATGACCGAGCCGCCGGTCACGGCGATCCCCGCGCTGCTCGGCGCCGACTTGACCCCGGCGGTCTACACCGGTCCGTACGCGTCAGCCCTGGCTGCGGCGGCAGCCGATCACGGCCTGGTTGACCCGGTGGCGGTGCATCTCAAGCTCGACACGGGGATGCGTCGTGTCGGCGTCCCGCAGTCGCAGTGGCAAGACGCCTTGCGGCAGATCCGCGACACCGCCGGCCTGCACCTGCAGGGCTTGTGGAGTCACTTCGCGGTCGCCGACGAGCCGGACAACCCGTTCATCGCCCAGCAGGCGGCCGAGTTCCGGCGCGGCGTGGCGATGGCGCAAAGCGTCGGGGTACCCCCGGACATCACCCACCTGGCGAACTCTGCTGGGACCTTGCAGCTGCACGACGACCATTACGACATGGTGCGCCCCGGACTCGCCGTCTACGGGCTGGAACCGGCACCGGGGCTCTTCGGCGATCTGCCCTTGCGCCCGGCGCTGTCGTGGTGGACCCGCCTGTCGCTGGTCAAACGCCTGGCGGTGGGCGAGTCGATCAGCTATGGCCTGCGCTGGACCGCATCACGCGCCACCACGGTGGCCACTGTGCCCGCCGGCTACGCTGACGGGGTCACCCGAGCGCTGAGCAACCGAGGTGAAGTCGTCGTTCGAGGGTGTCGCCTGCCCATCGCTGGCACCGTCTGCATGGACCAGTTCCTGGTGGACGCCGGCGACACCGAGGTGGCCGCCGGCGATGACGTGTGCTTGCTGGGGGAGCAGGACGGGGTCGGCGTCACCGCACAGGACTGGGCGGCCTGGCTCGGGACCATCAACTACGAGGTGGTCTGCGGCATCGGCCGGCGGGTTCCTCGGGTCTACCTCGGCGGCTCGACCGGCTGATGGTGCCCGGCTGATGGCGCTCGGAGTGCAAGGCGTGCGAGTCGGCACCTGGACCGACCCCCGGCATCCCACCGGGTGCACGGTCGTGCTGCCGCCACAGGGGTCGCTGGGCGCGGCCAGCGTTCGTGGTGGCGCGCCGGGCACGCGCGAGGCCGCGGCCCTGGGACCCAACGGCAACGTCACCGAATGTCACGCCGTCGTGTTGTCCGGCGGCAGCGCGTTCGGGCTGGCAACCGCCGATGGCGTCGTCGCCTGGTGTGACGCCCACGGCATCGGCTACGACAAGGTGGTGGCCCGCGTGCCCATCGTCGGGGCGGCCATCGTGTTCGACCTGCGTGCGGGAGTGCCGCGTCCCGGACGCGACGCCGGCTGGGCCGCCTGCGAGGCGGCGACCGAAGCGGACCCGCCGATGGGCTCGGTAGGAGTCGGTGCCGGCTGCACCGTCGGCAAGACCGCCGGGCTCGCGCATCGGGTCAAAGGAGGGCAGGGATGGGCGGTGGCCAGCGGCGGTGGCATCACCGTCGGGGCGCTGCTGGCCGTCAACGCCCTCGGTGACGTGCTCGACGAGCGCGGCGAGGTCCTCGCCGGCAGCCGGGCGCCGGCTGACGCGCCGCGGTTCCCCTTCGTCGCCCCGCCTCGGCCGGCGCCAGCCGAAACCAACACCGTCATCGGCTGCTTGGTCACGGACGGTCGCTTGAGCAAGCACGAGGCTGCGCGCGCCGCCGACCTCGCCAACAGCGGCATCGCCCGGGCGGTGTCGCCTGCTCACACCACCTTCGACGGGGACGCGTTGTTCCTGCTGTGCGCGCAGCGCCGGCCCGCGTCGGTGGACCTGGTAGCCCACCTCGGCGCACAGGCCGTCGCCGCCGCCATCCGCGCGGCCGTCCGCTCGGCGAAGGGCATCGATGGCGCCCCCGCCGACCCCCGTGCCACGCCAGGTCCTAGCTGAACTTGGCGACCCACGCTTGGAGCACCGGGGAGCCGGCCGACGCGGCCTGGGCCCAGGACTCGTACTCCACGACCGCCTCGAGGTCACCCGTGCGCACGGCGATGCCGACGCTGCGCTTGATGGAGCGGGCCAGCTCGGGTTCCACGGCGGCGAAGCGCTCGGCCATCTCGAGGGCGTCGGCGACCGGGTCGCCGGCCACACCCTCGGCCAGGCCCCACTCGACGGCTCGCGCCGCGTCGAGAGAGTCTGCCAGCAGCAGCGTTTGCAGTGCCCGGCTGGCGCCAAGCGCCTGCACCAGGAACCAGGTGCAGCCACCACCAGGGTGCAAGCCGATCTTGGCGAAGGTGGCGCCGAAGCTGGCCGCCGCGCCGGCGATCCGCACATCGCAAGCCAACGCCAGGTTGAGACCGGCGCCTACCGCGGGGCCGTTGACGGCGGCGATGGTCGGCAGCGGCAGCTGCAGCACGCTGAAGAACGCCTGGTAGTAGGTCTGCAGCCCGCGATGGGTATCGGTCACCGGGCGGTCCGGGTCGCCGAACAACGCCGGCAGGTCCGCGCCGGCGCAAAAGGCGCGCCCCTCGCCGGTGACGACGAGCACACGCGCTTGTGCGTCCTCGCGGACCTGATGACAGGCGGCGATCAGTTCCGCGCCCATCTGCGCACCCATGGCGTTGCGCCGGTCAGGATCGGTCAGGGTTAGTAGGCGGACGCCGTCGCCGCGATCCTCGAGACGCACTTTGTTCATCCGACGCTCCTGTGTCCCGGGGGTGGAAGGCAGGGTATGCGGCCTGGGGCGGCGCGACGCCCGGGACTACACTTTCTTGCCCCGCACGCAGGAGGAGATGTGACGACCAGGGACGGCTGCGGCCTCGATGGGCGCTGAGCTGACCCTGGTGTGCGCGACGCCGGTCCAGACTCGTCGCATGGCCGGCACGGTGGCAGGAGCCCTGCGCGCCGGTGACGTGCTGGCGCTCACCGGTGAGCTCGGAGCCGGCAAGACGTGCTTCGTCCAGGGCGCCGCTGCCGCCCTGGGCGTTCGCGAGCGGGTGACCAGCCCGTCCTTCGTCCTGCGTCGGGAGTACCAGGGTCGCCTGCCACTGCTGCACTTCGACGTCTACCGGCTGGAGACGTTGCAGCAGGTGGTCGAGCTGGGCTATGAGCAGGCCTGTGACGGCACCCATGTCACCTTCATCGAATGGGGGGACGCGGTGAGCCCGCTGCTGCCCCCGGAGCACCTGGAGGTCGAGTTCCGACTCTCGGAGCTTTCCGAACTGGACGAGGTCGCCGCCCCGGATCTCGCCGACGACGGCAGCGAGCCGCGGCACGTCGTGCTGCGCGCACACGGGTCGGACTGGCTGCGGCGCATCGCCGGGTTGTCCGCCGACCTGCGACCGTGGCGGCCTGACTCGTGAGGCGAGCAGACGCACGGCGCGCCCCGCCGACTGGCAGTCGCAGGGAGGTGGCCGCCGCGTGCTCATCCTCGGGATAGAGACGTCCACGCCGCAGACCAGCGTGTGCCTCGGAACGGAGCACGGCCTGCTGGCCAGCGCGGCGCTGGGCCGTGGCAACGCGCACGGCGAGTTCCTGACTCCGGCGATCCAGTTCTGCCTGCAGCAGGCCCGCGTCGATGTCGCGGCGGTCGCGGGTGTCGCCGTGAGCTTGGGGCCGGGTCTGTTCACCGGCATGCGGGTGGGGATTGTCACGGCCCAGACCATGGCCCACGCCCGGCGGCTGCCGGTGGTCGGCATGGCGTCATTGGACCTGGTCGCGTTCGGGGCCTGGCATGCCCGCAAGCTGGTGTGCAGCGTGCTCGACGCCCGCCGTGGCGAGCTGTTCTGGGCCTTCTACCGGCCGGCGCCGGGAGGACGGCAGCGCGTCACCGAGTTTCGTGTCGGGCCTGCGGCCAAGCTGGCCGGCGAGATCGAAGCGCTGGCCGACGATGTCCTGGCGATCGGGGACGGTGCCAGCGCCAACCGCTCGCTGCTGGAGTCCACGGGCGCCGAGGTGGCGTCCAACGCGCTGGCCTATCCCGGCGCGCCCGCGCTGGTGGAGTTGGCGCTGCCGCGCTTTCTCCGCGAGGACACCCAGCGTGCGGAAGACCTGCGCCCCACCTACATCCGCCGGGCCGATGCGCGCATCAGCTGGCGCAATCGGGGGGCACTGCTCGGCGGGAAACCGACCGGTGTTCCTCGGGAGGTGTTGTAGATGGTCGCCAGCCAGAGGTCGTCGGTGACCCGTCCGCCGGCGGCCGTCGAGGTCACGCGGATGCGCCGACGCCATCTGCGGTCGGTCCTAGCCATCGAGGCCAGCGTCTACCCGCGACCCTGGTCGCCGGGGCTGTTCGCCTCCGAGATCGGTCAGCTGGATACGCGTCGTTATCTGATCGCCAAGGAGGGGCGCTGGCGGGCCGAGGTGCTCGGATACGCGGGAGTGATGGTGGTCGTGGGCGAGGCGCATGTCACCACGGTCGCGGTGCATCCGCTGCATCACCGGCGCAAGGTCGCCTCGCACCTGCTGGTGGCGCTGATGGAGCAGGCGCTGGTAATGGGCGCCAGGGCCGCAACACTGGAGGTGCGCGTCGCCAACCGTGGCGCCCAGCGACTGTACGCCGGTTTCGGCTTCGTGCCGGCGGGCATCCGGCCCGGCTACTACGCCGAGACCGGCGAGGACGCCCTGGTCATGTGGGCTCACGACCTTGCTTCCACCGAGTACGCCCGGAGACTGGAGTTGCAGCGGGCGCGGCTGTGCCGCCCGGGCGGTGACAGCGGCGCCGCCGACCTCTCGGTGCCGTGGGTGAAGGGGCGCGTGGGACTGGGCCCGTTCGGCGAGCACGCCGACGGCGAACCAGAAGGGCGGGAGCCGTAGTGCTCGTCCTCGGCATCGAGACCTCCTGTGACGAGACCGCGGTGGCGCTGGTCGCCGACGGCGTGCAAGTCCGCGCCAACGTCATCGGCTCCCAGATCGACCAGCACCGGCCCTACGGCGGCGTGGTGCCCGAGATCGCGGCCCGCGCCCACCTCGAGCTCTTGCTGCCGGTCCTCGACCGCGCATTGGTCGAAGGCGGCTGCACCTATGACGACATCGATGCTGTGGCGGTCACGGTCGGCCCAGGGCTGATCGGTGCGCTGCTGGTCGGCGTGGCGGGGGCCAAGGCGTTGGCCCTGGCGCGGGACCTGCCGCTGATCGGGGTCAACCACCTCGAGGGGCATGTCTGCGCCACGCAGCTGGAGTATGGGGCGCTGGCCCCGCCGATGGTCGCGCTGATCGTCAGCGGTGGGCACACCAGCATCGTCCTGCTGGATGCTGACGGCGTCTTCTCGACGCTGGGACAGACCATCGACGACGCCGCCGGCGAGGCATTCGACAAGGTCGCCCGATTCCTGGGCCTGCCCTACCCGGGCGGGCCGGAGATCGACCGTCTTGCCCGAGACGGGGACCCGGCCGCCATCGCCTTTCCTCGCGCGATGCTGCATGACGGGACCTTCGACTTCTCGCTGTCGGGGTTGAAGAGCGCCGTCGTCCGCGAGCTGCGCCGCCGCGACGCCGCGGGCATCGAGATCGATTTCGCTGACGTGGCCGCCTCCTTCCAAGAGGCCGTGGTCGACGTGCAGGTCCGCAAGACCCTCGCCGCAGCGCAGGCCCACGGTGTCGAGCGCATCACCGTGGTGGGGGGAGTGGCGGCGAACTCGCGGCTGCGCGAGCGGATGACGGCGGCGTGCGAGGCCGCCGATCACCGCCTGCTGATCCCCTCGGTGGGGCTGTGCACGGACAACGGCGCCATGATCGCCGCCGCGGGGTGGAACCGCCTCGCCGCGGGGCAGCGCACCGGACTGGATGTCGAGGCAGACCCGAACCTCGCGCTGATCCCGCTGCCGGTGGGGCAATCCCCCGCTGCTTCAGGGGGGAACCCGCGGTGACCACGACGCCCACCTCGGCGCACGCGGCACGGCTGGAGCCGGAGGTCGTCGACGACGTCATCACCGCCCTGACCACCGACTTCGGTCGCCGGAATGCGGCCGACGGGCTGCTGGCGAATCAGGTGCTGCTCGACGCGCTGGACGGTGGCGAGCGGCAGCGCTTCCTGGTATGGCCACCGCAGGAGCCGGCGGCGGTGCTGTACGTCTCGTCGACGGGAACCCTGGTGCCGGCCGGCGACCCGAAGGGTGGTCCTGCGCTCGCTGCTGCCGCGGAGAAGACCGGCTGGAGGGTTCTGGTCGGTGACGCACCCCTCGGCTGGGCGCTGCTGGAAGGCCATCCGCGCGGAGTGTTCCGCCGCCGCCCTTCGGCGCGTGAGCAGCGGCTCATGACCGTCTCGGGCCAGCCGCCGGACGTGGTTGCGCCAGCCGGGTTTCGACGGGCCACCGCCGGCGACGTCGACCGCCTCACCGACCTGGCCTGCCGGCTGCACGTCGAGGACCGCATGGGTTCCCCGATCAGCCGCTCCGCGTTGCCTGGCGTCCGCTCGCGGATGGCGAACAGCGTGGCTCAGGGACTGACCTTCGTGGTGGAGCGCCACGCAGAGGTGGTGGCCAAGCTCGACCTGTCGCTACGCAGCCGGCGGCGCGGCGCGCAGATCGCCGGGGTCTACGTCGCGGCGGGCAGTCGCGGCCAAGGCCTGGGCGGCGCTGCGGTCGCAACCTTGGCCGGCCAGCTGCTGCGCGACGGTCTGCCAGGGGTCACCCTGCACGTGCGGGCCGACAACCGCCCGGCGATCGCGGCCTACCGTCGCGCCGGATTCCGGGACGACGGCGAATGGCTGCTCGCCCTGCGCTAGTCGCCGGTTACCGTCCGCCGATGCGCCAGGGGCACAATGGTCGTCTCGGCACGGAGAGAGGATTCAGGCAGTGAGCTACCGGGAGCAGTTCGCGGAATCGACGAGGGCGGCGGAGTACGAACGCCGGCAGTGGGACGGCGTCTCCTATCCCTCCCTGATCTGGGAGCTGGAACGAGCCTGGCTCGACCGGTTCCTGGCGTCGTCGCCGGTGCCGGCAGCGCAGATGGACTACCTGGACTTCGCCTGCGGCACCGGTCGCGTGCTGTCCTACCTGGAGGACCGGGTGCGCTCCGCTCGAGGGATCGAGATCTCCGCCGCCATGCTGGACATCGCCCGTCAGAAGGTCCGACGCGCGGATCTGGTGTGCGCCGACATCACGACCTCGCCGCAGATCGAGGGTGGTTACGACCTCATCACCTGTTTCCGTTTCCTGCTCAATGCCGAGCCGGATCTGCGCCGGCAGGCGATGCGCGGGCTGGCGGCCCGCCTGAAGGACCGCGACAGCCGCCTGCTGTTCGACAACCACGGCAACCTGTCCAGCTACAAGGCCCTGCGCTGGCCGGGTAGCGTGCTGCGCCGGGGCCAGCCTGTGTACGAGAGCGCCGGCAACGTGCTGTCGCATGGCGACGTCATGCGGGTACTGGACGACGCCGGGCTGGACGTGGTTGCGCGGCACGGCTACGGCCTGCTCAGCGGGAAGGCACCCCAGCTGTTCGGCTACGACCGGGTCCTGGAACTCGAGCGACGACTGGCGGGCACTGGGGGCGTCGAGCGCCTCGGCGTGCACCAGCTGTACGTCTGCCGCCTCGCCGGCTAGCCCCGCAAGGGCCGGATCGGCCAGCCACGCGACCGCAACTGCTGCTCCAAGGTGGCCAGGACCTCATCCAGCGGTACGTCGCTGTCGACATACAGGGGACGCACAAAGCCCGCCGGCAGCGTCGACCAAGCCTGGATCTGCCGCGCGAGCTCGGTCTCGGGAAGCTCCGCCTTGCGGGCGTAGAGCACGGACGGCGTGCCGGTCATCACCACCGTCAGGTCGGGACGGGGCAGCAGCCGGCCGAGGCGATGCAGCAGCGCTGGCGGCGTGTCGAGGCGGTAACGGCGCTGGTCGACGATGACGTCCCACCAACCGCGCTCGATGACCACGCTGCCGCCCCGTGCCCGCAGCGGGCGGATGTGCAGGAACCAGCCCGCGATCCAGTCGCAGTACAGGTACACCACCTTCAGCAGCGAAGCGCCGCGGCCGTAGAGGGGATCGGCGTGCGGCTCGGTGACGACCCGACCTTCGTAGTTGGTCTTGGCCGGCAGGATCTGCGGGCGGTGGTGCAAGCGCCGGACGGGAGCCGGAAGGGCGCGCGCCAGCGCGTCGGCCACCGTGGTCTTGCCGCTGCCGTCAGGGCCTACGACGGCCAGCACCAGGCCACGCCCGCGTGCGGTGGTGGTCAAGATGCGCCGGCCCGCTGCCGCGTTTCCGGGATCAGACGTGCGCCAGGACGCCCTCATCCTCCAAACGGATGACAAGGTCCTCGGGATCCGTGCCGTAGATGACCGATAGTGCCCGTAGGTCCTCACCGCGGATCGTGAGGACGCTGCCGTTGAAGTCGCCGCGCTGCAGCTGGATGGTGTGGGCGAAGCGCGACACGGGGCGCAGGTCAGGATCCAGGTCCGAGCGCGACAGGCGGCGCAGGTCGAGCATGACGCGCGAGGGTCCGGCCGCCCCCGGGATGTGGCCGAGGTCCTCCTTGGGCAGCAACTCGGACACGGGCACGTTGTAGAACTCCGACAGCTCGGCGAGCTTGGCCACCGACACGGCACGGTCGCCGCGCTCATAGGAGCCCACGACGACGGCCTTCCACTTGCCGGCCGACACCTCCTCAACCTGCTGCAGCGTCAGGCCCTGCTGCTGGCGGATGGCCCGGAGCCGTCCACCGAGGCGGCGCTGATAGTCCGTCACATCGTGCCTTCCCCGCGGCCCGCCGCCGAGTACCGCGGACGCTTGTGACGAAGGATAACATGATGTGACGCTGCGTACCCATCCGTTTGCTCCCCTTTGCGGGATCGACGATCTGCGCGTATAACGCTAAAGGTTGGGCTCTGAGGCCGTCCCCGAGTTGCACTCGCCACCGCTGATTGCTAGCGTGGCCTTCGGCACTCGGAGTACCGGAGTGCCAGAGGAGGCGGCCAAGCCGCCCGCCCGCGCAGCACCCATTCGATTCCAACCCCATCATCTATCCAAGGAGGACGGCATGGCGACTGCCACCAAGGTCGCGCTCAAGCCCCTCGAGGACCGCGTCGTGGTCCAGGCCAATGAGGCGGAGCAGACCACCGCCAGTGGCCTGGTCATCCCCGACACGGCCAAGGAGAAGCCGCAGCAGGGCACGGTCATCGCCGTAGGCCCCGGCCGCATCTCCGACCAGGGCGAGCGCATCCAGCTCGATGTCAACCAGGGCGACACGGTCGTCTATTCGAAGTACGGCGGGACCGAGATCAAGCTGTCGGGCGAGGAGTACCTCATCCTGTCCGCCCGCGACATCCTCGCCATCGTCGAGCAGTAGGAGGAGTACCCATGGCAAAGCAACTGAAGTACAGCGAAGACGCCCGTCGGCGGCTGGAGTCGGGCGTCAACAAGCTCGCCGACGCCGTCAAGGTCACCCTCGGCCCCAAGGGCCGCAACGTGGTGTTGGAGAAGAAGTGGGGTTCGCCCACCATCACCAAGGACGGCGTCACCGTCGCGCGTGACATCGAGCTGGAGGACGTCTACGAGAACATGGGCGCCCAGCTCGCCAAGGAAGTCGCCACCAAGACCAACGACGTCGCCGGTGACGGCACCACGACGGCGACGGTCCTGGCGCAGGCGATGGTCAAGGAAGGCCTGCGCAACGTCGCCGCCGGCGCCAACCCGATGCTGCTCAAGCGCGGCATCGACCAGGCCGTGGAGCGCGTCGTCGAGCAGATCGCCAGCGTCGCCCGCGACATCGAGACCCAGGAGGAGATCGCCCACGTCGCCTCCATCTCGGCCAACAACGACGACGAGATCGGCAAGGTCATCGCCGAGGCGATGGACAAGG
>JALZLC010000274.1 GCA_030858885.1 Actinomycetota bacterium | reverse complement strand
GTCCACCGTCGTGGCCGTCGTGGCCGTCGTGGCCGTCGTGCTGGCCGTGCTGGCCATGCTGGCCGTGCTGGCTATGCTCGGCATGGTCGGCTTGCTCCACCGCCATGGCCTCGTGTTCGTGTGCCGTCATCTCGGGTCCCTCCGGTGCGTGTGCCAGCCCTACGCCTTGACCAGACGTTCGATGGCCCGGGTGGCCTCGGCGACCATCTCGTCGGCGCGGGCATCGTCGCCACTGGTGGCCGCCTCACGAACGCAATGCCGCATGTGCTCGTCGAGCAGGCCGACGGCGACGCTGTGCAGCGCTTTCGTCGCCGCGGACACCTGGGTCAGGACGTCGATGCAGTAGGTGTCCTCGTCGACCAAGCGCTGCAACCCGCGGATCTGACCCTCCACGCGGCGCAACCGCTTGAGGTAGTCGTCCTTGTTCTGGGTGTATCCGCGCATCGGAGCTCCTTCGTCGCCGCGGCAATCCTATACCCCAGGGGGGTAAAAGCAACCGGCAGGGGTATATCGCGCTGGGCGGTTGTCGCGGGTACAGGCAGTCAGTTAGCATGTAGCATGCAACCGTGGTTACGTCATATGGCCAACGACTCGGCAGGGCTGTACGCCGGGGCGCACTCGGTGCCGCGGGGGTCGACCACGGCGTGGGCTTGCGCCAGGCCTTTCGAGTCTGGGCGAAGGTCGCCGTCAACAGTTTCGGGGGGCCGGCCGGCCAGATCACGGTGATGCACCGCTTCCTGGTCGAGGAGCGCCGCTGGATCAGCGAGGAACGGTTCCTGCATGCCTTGAACTTCTGCATGCTGCTCCCCGGGCCCGAGGCGCAGCAGTTGGCGATCTACATCGGCTGGCTGATGCACGGCAGCGTCGGCGGCCTGATGGCGGGAGCGCTGTTCGTCCTGCCCGGCGCGGCGGCGATCCTCGTCTTGTCGACGGTCTACGCCGTCTTCGGTGACGTCGACATCGTAAGCGGGTTGTTCTTCGGCCTGCGGGCCGCGGTCGTGGCGGTGGTGATCGAGGCGGTGCTGCGCATCGGGCGGCGAGCCCTCAAGACGCCGGCTCAGGCGACGCTGGCGGTGGCGGCGTTCCTCGCCATCTTCTTCGCCGAGGTGGCGTTCCCGCTCATCGTCTTGGCCGCAGGCATCGTCGGTTACGTCGGCGGTCACCTTCGTCCGGCGGCATTCGTCAGCGCTGCACATGGTGGCGAGGCTCCGGACCCGGGACAGGCGGCATTGATCGCCGACGACGGCGCCACCATCAACCGCAGCTCGGCACGCTCGGCGCTGCGAGCGGCGGCCGTGGCGCTGGTCCTCTGGCTGCTGCCGGTGCTGTTGATTGTGGCGGCACTTGGCACTGGTCATGTCTTCGCTGCGGAAGCAATGCTGTTCAGCAAAAGCGCCGTGGTCACCTTCGGCGGCGCGTATGCGGTCCTCGCCTACATCGCCCAGCAAGCCGTGAGCACGTACGGCTGGCTGCGACCCGGCGAGATGCTGACCGGTCTCGGCATGGCCGAGACCACTCCTGGCCCCCTCATCATGGTCGTGCAGTTCGTCGGCTTCATGGCCGCGTTCCGCAACCCGGGTAGCCTCGACCCGCTGCTCGCCGGCGTACTGGGTTCCGCCATCGCTACCTGGGTGACGTTCGCTCCTTGCTTCTTCTTCATCTTCGCCGGAGCGCCCTTCATCGAGCGCCTCCGCGGCAACCGCTCCCTGTCGGTGGCCCTGTCGGCGATCACCGCAGCGGTTGTCGGTGTGGTGCTCAACCTCGCCGTGTGGTTCTTCCTCAACACCGCGTTCGAGCGGGTCGACACGGTGCATCGGTACGGGCTGCGACTGCTGGCCCCCCGGGCTGACAGCCTCAACATCCCTGCCTTAGCCATCACGCTGCTGGCGGTACTGGCCATCTTTCGCTTGAAGATCAGTGTGGGAAAGACACTGCTGGCCTGTGCGGTGCTCGGCCTGCTGGTCGCCGTCACCTTCGGGGTAGCGGCGTGAGTCGCCGGACCCAGTGGGCGCTGCTGGCGTACCGGATCCCCCGCGAGCCGTCCACGCCACGGATCGCGGTATGGCGACAGCTCAAGCGACTCGGTGTCGCGCAGCTGGGTGATGGTCTGGTCGCGCTTCCCCTCGACGCCCGCACACGCGAGCAGCTGGAATGGATCGCCGACGCAGTTCGTCAGGCCGGTGGCGAGGCGACCCTGTGGTTGTCCCAGGCAGCGTCCGCATCGCAGGAGCAGCGATTGACCGCAGAGCTCGCCAGCGCGCGCGCGCTCGAGTACCAAGAGTTGATCGACGAGGTTGAGAACGCGGCGGCGCCCAACGACAGGACCGTCCAGCGGCTGCGCCGCGAGCTGCGGCGGGTCAACCGTCGCGATTACTTTCCTCCGCCTGAGCGAGCGGTCGCCAAGGCGGCGGTCGAGGCACTGGCGGCACGGTTTGAAAGGCCGGCTGTCGCGTTGGGGCAGCAGCAGCCGTGAAGTGGGCCACGCGGGCGAGCTGCCACGTGGACCGGGCGGCTTGCGCGTGGCTCATCCGCCGGTTCATCGACCGTGAGGCCGAGTTCGTCTTCGTCGATGACCCAGCGCAGGTTCCCATCGGCGTCACGCCGTTCGATATGCCAGGGGCACAGCTGTCCCACCGAGGCCATGACTGCAGCTTCGAGACGTTCCTGCGCCACTACCAGCTCGACGACCCGGTCCTATGGCGCATCGCGGAGATCGTGCACGAGGCCGACCTCGACGACGAGCGCTTCGACGCGCCCGAGGCGCCTGGCCTGGACGTGCTTATCCGTGGGTTGTCGATGACTCGTGACGATGACCGGCTGCTGGAGCTCACCGGTCCGCTGCTGGACGGGCTGTACGAGTATGTGCGCAGGGCGACGCTACTCGGCCACGAACCGGCTTGAAGCACGCGGCCTGGGAGTCGAGCTGGTTCGCCGTTTCGCGATACTCACATCTCAGGGAGCGCATCCATGCAGATCACCGCTTCGGCCATCTCGCTCAATGTCGACGACGTCACGGCGTCGGCGGCGTTCGTCAAGGACCACTTCGCGTTCACCGAGGACATGTCCGACGACGGCTTCGTCTCGCTGTCAAGGCAGGACGCCGGCTTCAATCTCATCTTCCTGCGGACCGGCTTGGCCACCTTCAAGCCCGAACGCCTCCGCGACCGGCGGGCGGATGGCCTGCTCATCGTCTTCGTCGTCGAGGACATCGACGACGAGTACGTGCGGCTGCAACAGGAAGGTGTGGTGATCACGACAGCGATCGAAACCGAACCGTGGGGGGAGCGCTTCTTCCAGGTCACCGACCCGAACGGCGTGACCATCCAACTGGTGCAATGGATCGCCGATCCCGACGAGGAACCGTCATCAGCTGACGGTGGGAGCGGGGATGCGGGATAGCAACGCCGCACCGGCCAGCGCGCAGCCTGCGGCGACGAGGCCGCACAAGCCCATGCCGCCGACGGCGAACAGCTGTGGGGCCATGAGGGCTGCGCCGCCGCCGGCTAGCACCGACACCGCGGCGACCAGCGACAGCAACCGTTCCCGCGAGTCGCCGGCGAGGCCGGTGACGAACGGAATGGTCGCGACGACGGTGATCTCGAACAGCACGAACCAGCCGATGACCGCCAGCACCGCGGCAGGCAGCGACCCGCCGACGAACCCCAGGCTTGCGTAGACCAGGGCGGAGCCGAGGAGTCCGACGAGCACCGATCGCTTGAGCCCGACGCGGTCAGCAACGGCCGCGACGGTGCCCTCGCCGACGAGCTCGGCGGCCACG
>JALZLC010000348.1 GCA_030858885.1 Actinomycetota bacterium | reverse complement strand
GTGCCGGTGCCGGTGCCGGCGACCGCAGCGGCCGCGCGCAGCGCCGGCGCGAGATCTCCCCGGTCGGCGACCTGCACGCCGCCAAGGCCAAGCCATCCCGCCATGATCGCCAGCTCGGCGGCCAGCTCGGCGGCCACAGTGTGCTGCTCGGCGCCCGGCTCGGCGTAGGCGCCCAGGACCAGTAAACGCCCGCCGCCACGGTCGGCTTTGAGGTCGACGCGGGCGACCAGCCGGTCACCGAGCAGGAACGGCAGCACGTAGTAGCCGTGCCGCCGTTGCGCGGCCGGCACGTAGATCTCGATGCGGTAGTGGAATCCGAACAGCCGCTCGGTGCGAGCCCGTTCCCACACCAGCGGGTCAAACGGCGACAGCAGGGCGCGGGCCCGGACCCACCGAGGCAGCACGGCAGCGGGGTGCAGGTAGGCGGATTCGGGCCAGCCCTGCACGCGCACATTGTGCAGGCGCCCATCGGCGACTAGCTCGGCCAGGCGGGGACGTGCCCGCGAGACGTTGATACGGAAGTAGTCGGCGAGGTCGCGGGCGGTGCCTACACCGTGCGCCTTGGCGGACAGCAGCAACAGCTCGCGGTGCGCCGCCTCTTCTTCCAGCGTCGGGGCGGCCAGCACCGCAGGGGGCAGGACCCGCTCGGGTAGGTCGTACCGCCGCTCGAAGTTGACGCGCTTGGCGACGGTGACCTGGCCGCTCCAAAACAGCCATTCCAGCGCGTGCTTGGCGTCGCTGCGATCCCACCAGGTACCCCGCCGAGGTCGGTCTGGCGCCTCCAGGTCACTCGCGCGCAACGGTCCGCGCTCGGCCACTGCCTGCAGGATCTCCGTCACGTAGTCGGGTCGGTGACGGGCGATGCGCGCCATCGAGCCCCAGGCCTCGCTGGCCGCTCGCGCCATCCGCCAGCGCAGCAGGGGGTGCACAGCTACCGGCACCAGCGAGGCCTCGTGCGCCCAGTACTCGAACAGCGCCCTGTCGCGGTAGGCATAGTCGTCCAGCAGCGTTCGCGGGTAGGGCCCCAGGCGCGAGTACAGCGGCATGTAGTGCGCGCGCACGACGATGTTGACCGAGTCGATCTGCAGCAAGCCGATGCGGTCGAGCACCCGCCGCAGGTGGCGCCGGTCCACCCGGCCGGCTGGTGCGGGGTCGGTGAAGCCCTGGGCGGTCAGCGCGATGCGCCGTGCGGCAGCGGCCGACAGGTCGTCCCGCGCGGTCACCGCTGGGCGCTCGTCAACGGTCGGCCACCATGCCGGGGAGTATGCCCGGCTGGGACACCTCGAGGGCGCGTTGACACCGGTCGCCGGGAACGCGAGACTGCGGGTAGCCTGCTGTGCGGGCGAGGTCGGCGTGCCTCCAGGACGTGCGTGCATCGTCGCGGTGCCGACCCCCGTCAAGGGCGTTTCCCGAACCGAAGCCTTTCACCACTGACCAGAAAACCGACGAGACCGGACGACCGTATGACCACCGACGACCCGATCACTGCGACACCGAGCACCGACGGCGACGCACCGCCGGCAGTCCCGACGTTGGCCACCGCCCCCCAGACCGAGCGCGAGCGCGGTCAGGAGATCATCCTCGAAGAGTTCGGCTCCCTGGAGGAGTTCGAAAAGGCGATGGACGCGACCATCAAGGAGTTCGACGACGGCGACATCGTCGAAGGTGTGGTCGTCAAAGTCGATGCCGACGAGGTGCTGCTGGACATCGGCTACAAGTCGGAGGGGGTCATCCCCTCGCGGGAGCTGTCGATCAAGCACGACGTCAACCCCCACGAGGTCGTCGGGGTTGGTGACGTCATCGAGGCCCTGGTCCTGCAGAAGGAGGACAAGGAGGGCCGGCTGATCCTGTCCAAGAAGCGCGCCCAGTACGAGCGCGCCTGGGGCAAGATCGAGCAGATCTACACCAGCTCCTCGACGGTCACCGGAACGGTCATCGAAGTCGTCAAGGGCGGGCTGATCCTCGACATCGGCCTGCGCGGCTTCCTGCCCGCTTCGCTGGTGGAGATGCGCCGCGTGCGCGACCTGCACCCGTACGTCGGCAAGGAGCTGGAGTGCAAGGTCATCGAGCTGGACAAGAACCGCAACAACGTGGTTCTGTCGCGGCGCAAGTTCCTCGAGGAGACGCAGAGCGAGTTCCGCAAAGAGTTCCTCGAGACCTTGCAGAAGGGCGAGGTCCGCAAGGGGACCGTGTCGTCCATCGTCAACTTCGGCGCCTTCGTTGACCTCGGTGGCGTCGACGGCCTGGTGCACGTCTCGGAGCTGTCGTGGAAGCACATCGACCACCCCGGCGAGGTCGTCGAGGTCGGCCACGAGGTGGAGGTCGAGGTCCTCGATGTCGACCTTGACCGCGAGCGGGTCAGCCTCTCGCTGAAGGCCACCCAGGAGGACCCGTGGCGGCAGTTCGCCCGCCAGCACTACGTCGGCGAGTTCATCGAGGGCAACGTCACCAAGCTGGTGCCCTTCGGGGCCTTCGTCAAGGTGGAGGAGGGCATCGAGGGGCTGATCCACATCTCCGAGCTGGCCGAGGCCCACGTGGAGGTGCCCGAGCAGGTCGTCAAGGTCAACGATCCGATCACCGTCAAGGTCATCGACATCGACGACACCCGCCGGCGGATCTCACTGTCGTTGAAGCAGGCCGTGCAGGCTGGCTACGGCTCGGCGCCCGAGATCGTGGAGGAACCGGCCTTCTCAGCCACCGAGACGAGCACCGAGGGCGCGGAGAGCTCGACCATGGGCGCCGCCCTGGCCGCCGCCATGCAACGGTCCGGTACCGGTGACGACGAGGCCGGCGGGATGTCCGTCGAGGAGGTGGTGGCCAACCTGCAGGGCCGCGGGGACGAGGTGCCCGCGACCGACGAGACTGCGGCGACCGACGAGGCTGCGGCGACCGACGAGGCTCCCTCCGACCAACCGGCAGCCGACGAGGCTGCGCCGACCAATGAGGCGGCGACCGACCAGGCAGCGGCGACCGACCAGGCCGATGCCGCCGGCGACGAGGAGCGGCCCACGTAATCGCAAGGTGATCGCCTTCGGCTACTGGACCTCGACGGTGCGCCACCGCCTGCCGCTACGTGAACGCCGGTCGCGGTGCTGCTGGCAGGGCTGACCGGAGGCATCGCCTCGGGCAAGTCGACCGTGTCAGCACGGTTGGTCGAGCATGGTGCCGAGCTGGTCGACGCGGACGCCATCGCCCGCCACCTCCTGCTGCCGGGTACGCCGACCTGGCAGCGGGTCCGCCAGCACTTCGGCGACGACATCCTCACCGCCGACGGCGCCATCGATCGGCCTGCGCTGGGCCGCATCGTTTTCGCCTCCCCGCAGCGTCGCACGCTGCTCAACGAGCTGACGCACCCGCCGGTCATGGCAGAGATCGCCGATCGGCTGGAGGCGCTGCAGGCCTTCGACGGGGTGGTGGTGCTCGACGTGCCGTTGCTGGTCGAGGCCAACGCCGACCGTAGCTACGAAGCCGTCGTGGTCGTGGCCACCCAGCCCGAGACCCAGTTGCGCCGGCTCGTCGACCTGCGCGGCATGGCGCCCGATGACGCGCGTGCCCGCATGGCCGCTCAGGCGCCCCTGGGGGACAAGCTGGCCATCGCCACCCATGTGCTGTGGAACGACGGGACACTCGACGACTTGCTTGCCGCCACCGACGACGTGGCCGCCGACCTGCTGCGACGCGCACGCGACAAACACGCCGACACCGACGCCGACGCCGATAACGGAGACGGCAGCGCACGACCGCCTATTCTGGGCTGATGGCCGTGGTGGACACACGAGGCCGGGCACTGCGCGACCTGCGGGTCTCCGTGACCGACCGCTGCAACTTCCGTTGCACCTACTGCATGCCGCGTGAGGTGTTCGGCTCCGACTTCGTCTTCCTCGACCGCGAGGAGCTGCTGACCTTCGAGGAGATCACCCGAGTCGTCCGCGCCTTCGTCCGCTGCGGGGTCCGCAAGGTGCGCCTCACCGGCGGAGAGCCGTTGCTGCGCCGCGGCCTGGAAACGCTGGTCTCCGCCCTGGGCAGGCTTGACGGCGTCGAGGACCTGGCGCTGACGACCAACGGATCGCTGCTGGCGGGCAAGGCGGCGACGTTGCGGGCCGCCGGGCTGCACCGGCTGACCGTCAGCCTGGACTCGGTCGACGACACCGTCTTCGCAGCGATGAGCGACACCACCCTGGAGCTGGCGCGGGTCCTCGACGGGCTGACCGCCGCCAGGGCGGCCGGCTTCGACGACATCAAGCTCAACGCTGTGGTGCGGCGGGGAGTCAACGACGACGGAATCCTCGACCTCGCCCGGTTCGGTAGGGAACACGGCTACACCGTGCGCTTCATCGAGTACATGGATGTCGGCACCACCAACGGCTGGCGGATGGACGAAGTCGTCCCGGCCGCCGAGATCATCCAGCGGATAGACGCCGCGTTGCCGCTCGAGCCGGTCGAGGCGGCCTACATCGGCGAGGTGGCGCAACGCTGGCGTTACCGCGACGGAACGGGCGAGGTCGGTGTCGTGGCCTCGGTGACCCAGGCTTTCTGCTCCACCTGCACCCGGGCGCGTCTGTCGGCGGTCGGCGAGCTGTACACCTGCCTGTTCGCCAGCGCCGGCACCGACCTGCGGGCGCTCCTGCGGGGCGGGATCGACGACGACGGCCTAGTCGCGGCCATCGGCGGGCGCTGGGCGGTACGCGACGACCGGTACTCACAGCTGCGGGCGTCCGCGACCGCTCACGCTGGCGAGGGCCCACCCAAGGTGGAGATGTCCTACATCGGGGGCTGACTGGCCATCGGCGGCTGACCAGCACCGACCGACTCCGGATGTCGAGGCGGGCGCACCAGGGCCCAGGACGCCAGCGCCAGCAACGCCACCCCGCCGAAGCCGATCGCCGCTGAGCCGTACACAAAGGCGCGGAGCCGCAGCTCGACGCGCAGCAGCGCCGGGCGGGGGTCGGGCAGGGTCACGCCCAAGCCCTCCACCAGCG
>JALZLC010000339.1 GCA_030858885.1 Actinomycetota bacterium | reverse complement strand
GCGTACGCCTGGGCGGCGCCGGTCAGCCTCGCCGGGCTGCTGGCGGGGGCAGCCGCCGGGGTGCGGCCGCACTGGTGCGGCGGTGTGCTGGTCTTCGCAGGTGCACGTGGCCCGACCGGTTGGGTGTTGCGTGCGCGCGGCTTCTCGGCGGGGGCGCTCGGTCACGTGGTGATCGCGGCGCAGGAGCCGAGTGAGCAGCTGCTGCGCCACGAGCTGGTGCACGTGCGCCAGGCCGAGCGCCTCGGCGTGCTGATGGCGCCGGTCTACCTGGGACTGCTGGCCGTCTACGGCTACCCGGCGCATCCGCTGGAGGTGGTCGCCTACCGCATCGCCGCCCGCGGCCCCGCACCGGCATAGTTGGCCCAGCTCAAGAGCGCTCGTCGTCGGGCGGGGGTGCCTTGCTCGTCCACGAGGGGGGCGGCTCCTCGTCGCCGTGAGCACGCTGCCGGCGGTTCGGCCGTGACCTTGCCACGCCTGCTGCCAGCAGCAGCGCCGCGACGACACAGGTGGCGATGGAGGCGTAGACCCAGCCGAGGTCAGCGGGTCGCGACACCCCCACGACCAAGAGGATGGCCGCCACGGCGACGAGCAGCAGGCTGGTGATGATCATCGAGCCGACGTGGCCCGCAGGGTGCGGCTACGCGCCGTTGCGCAGGGCACCGGAAGCACCCGCGTTCTCCTGGTCAGCTTGCGCGCCGACCTGCTGCGCAGTCCCGTCCGGCCCGTCGACCCGCGACTGGTTGGTCTCGGGTCCGTCGACCTGCCCGTCCACCCCCGGAACAAGCCCTTCGGACTGGCCCTCCTCGTGCGGACCGGATGCTTCGGCTCGGGCGTTGTCCGACGCCAGCCGCTGCGCCAGCTGGGTCATGCCCACCGGCAGGTCAGGGACGTCACCGGCCCGGTCGAGCAGGGCCAGCTGCTCGGCGATCACCTCGCGCACCCGCTCCCGGTACTCGCCACGGAAGCGCTGCAGGTCGGCCACCGCGGTGCGGACGCGCTCGATCTCCGCTCGCGACGTGGAATGCGCGTACTCGGACTCGCTTCTGGCGTCCGACAGGAGCTGGTCGGCCTGCGCCCTGGCATCGGCAACCAGCTCCGCGGACTGGCGCTCGGCGTCCTGCACCGTCTCCGCGGCGCGGCGGTCGGCCTCCTCGGTGGTGGACTCGGCTTCGGCCGTGGCCCTTGCCACCGTTTCGTCGGCGCTGCGCTGGGCGGTCAGCAGGGTCCGCTTGAGCAGCCCCTGATCCTCGACCGACTCGGCGGTCTCGCTCTCCAGCGTGCGCACCCGCTCGAACAGCTCGTCCCGCTCCCGCGCGAGCGCACCGAGCTGATCACGGACGCGCTCGAGAAAGGCGTCGACCTCGTCCTGGTCGTAGCCCTTGAACTTCTCCCGAAAGACCTGGGCCTTGACGTCCTGCGGTGTCAGCGTCATCTAGAACAACCCCATGCCCGCCCGGCTGCACAGCAGGCCCCGGACGATTCGAATCGCGACGAACAGGATGAGTGGCGACAGATCGAGCGCGACGGCGCCGATTCTCACCGGTGGGATGAGCCCGCGCAACGGCAGCAGCAGCGGGTCGGTGATCGACCGCACGAAACGGGCGATCGGCTGCAGCGGCTCGGGCAGCGCCGGCACGTACGACAGGATGATGCGCAGCAGCAACGCCAAGAAGTACAGGTCCAGCGCGACGCAGACCACGGTCAAGACGATGTCCATCAGCCGACTTTCTGGGCGCGGACGCGCCGGGTCGTCACCATCAGGCCGTCACCATCACGCCTGGTTGAAAAAGCCGCGCTCGGACAGGCGGCGGCGCTCTTCGGTCGACACGTCAACACCCACCGGCGTCAGCAAGAACACCCGGTCGCCGACCCGCTCGATGCGCCCGTCGAGCCCGAAGATGAGACCGGAGGCAAAGTCCAGCAGCCGCTTGGCGACGTTCTCGTCGGCTCCCGCCAGATTCATGATCACCGGCACGCCGTTGCGGAAGTTGGCGCCAACCTCCTCGACGTCATTGAACGTGCCGGGGTTGGTGACATGGACCTTGCCACCCGAACCGGGACGGGCGCCGGCCGGCTCCAGCCGCGTGTCGCCGGAGCGAGACGGCCCGATGGTGCGCACGTTGGACCGTTCCTGGCGCGAGTCGCCAGCCGACCGGTCACGCCGGCCCGACGCCGCCTCGTCCTCCTGCGCGGTGTCGTAGTCGTCGTCGTACGGCTCTTCGACCAGCCCCAGAAAGACCAGGGTGCGCTGCCATATCGTCGCCATCTGCAAATCTCCTGTCGCTACGCCGGCCGAGGTCCGAAGATCGCCTCGCCGACCCGCACGATGGTGGCACCCTCTTCGATCGCCACCTCGAAGTCGTCGGTCATCCCCATGGACAGCTGCACCACCTCCGGAAAGCGCGCGCGTAGGTCGTCACGCAGCCCCCTGAGGCGGGCGAAGACCGGCCGAGGGTCCTCGCCCATTGGTGGCACCGTCATCAGACCCTCGCAGGCCAGCCCGTCGAGCTCGCGCACGCCTGCCACCAGCGCCGCCGCGTCGCCCACCCGGCAGCCGCCCTTGCGGGGGTCGTCGCCGGCGTTGACCTGCACCAAGACGCGCTGGTCGGGTGTGGCGGTGCCCGTGCCCGTGCCTCCGGCGCGCACCTGGGCGGCTATGGCCTCGGCCAGCTCCAGGCGGTCCACCGAGTGCACCAGACTAACCAGGCCAACCACATCGGACACCTTGTTGCGCTGCAGGCGGCCGACGAAGTGCCAGCGCACACCGCCGACCGAGGCAGCCTTGCGTCGCAGCTCCTGAGCCCGGCTCTCGCCGAAGTCGGTGTGCCCAGCCCGCAACGCCGAGCGCACCACGTCCGCCCCGAAGCGCTTGCTGACGGCCACCACGGTCACCGCTGACCGGGTACGCCCCGCGCGTTCGGCGGCGGCGGTGACCCGTCGGTCGACGGCCGCCAGGCGGCTGGTCAGTTCGGACAGGACAGGCATCAGGCTGAGTCTAGGGAAGCCGCCGCAGCCGGCCGAGCAGGCGGCGTCT
The DNA here is from genome assembly GCA_030858885.1 of Actinomycetota bacterium. The sequence continues at coordinate 5,449 of JALZLC010000339.1, read as the reverse complement.
GCCCGCGGCGCACCACGATGCCCGCCTGGCGTCCTGCCGCCCAACCGCCACCACCGCTGGCTCCCGGCTGGCCGGCACCCGCCCCACCGCCACCGGTGGTTGCCCGGTGGCTGAACCACCTGGCCGGCGCGCAGTGGGTGCAACCGCCGACCTGCTCGACCCGGGCGACGCCCACCTCCGCCAGCTGGGCGGTCACCGCCGCCGGCAGGTCCAGCGACGGCGAACCCCAGGAGGTGCGACCGCCCGCCTGTGGCCAGCGGCCCGCGACCTCGTCACGCAGCGTCGCGGGCACCTCGTAGCAGCAGCCGCCGATGGCCGGGCCGATCAGCGCGACGACCGTGCTCGCGTCGGGCGCGTCAGCCCCGCCGGGCCGGGTCAGGGCACGCACCGCGGCCACGGCAACCTGAGCCTGCACACCCCGCCGCCCAGCGTGGACGGCCGCGACCCCGCGACCGGGATCGGTCAGCAGTACCGGCACGCAGTCGGCGGCGAGGACGACAACCGCGACGTCGGGCTCGAAGGTGACCAGGGCGTCGACCCCGGCGATGGCGTCGGCGTGGCTGGCGGTCCCGCGGCCTCGCTCGGCCGCCCCGACGACGGCCACCCTGCCTCCGTGGACCTGTTCCATGAACACCGCCGAAGCCAGTGTGGCGCCGATCAGCGCCAGCGCGCCGCCGCGCGCGGCGACGACATCACCGTCGCCGACCACCAGGGACAAGTTGGCCTCAGCGGTCGCCGAGGGCGCGACCCGGCCACTGAAGACCGCCCGTACCCCCGGATCCTCGGCCACCTCGGCGACGATCGGCGGCCGCCGGACGTCGAGGACCGGCGTCACCGCTTCAAGAAGGACGGAATGTCGAGGTCGTCGTCGTCATCGGTCATGACCACGGGCGAACGATCGCCGCGCGGACGGAACACGTCGTCGTCATCGTCGTCGTCGTCGTGCAGCGACTGCGAGGTCGCAGGCGGCGCCGGCCGGCGTGCCGCCGAGTCGCGGCGCTCCATCGGACGCAGCGTCCCGCTGCCCCCAGCACCGCTCATGTTGGTCCCGGTGTCGGCAAACCCGGCAGCGATGACGGTGACTTTCACCTCGTCGCCCAACGAGTCGTCGATGACCGCGCCGAAGATGATGTTGGCGTCGGGGTCGGCGGCCTGTGAGATGACCTCGGCGGCCTCATTGACCTCGTACAGGCCCAGGTCGCTGCCGCCGGCGATCATCAGCAGGACGCCGTGCGCCCCATCGATGGACGCCTCCAGCAGTGGCGAGCTGACCGCCATGCGGGCCGCCTCCAGCGCGCGGCTGGATCCCCGCGCCTTGCCGATACCCATCAGCGCGCCGCCCGCGTCGCGCATCACCGCCGACACGTCGGCGAAGTCAGTGTTGATCAGCCCTGGGGTCGTGATCAGGTCGGTGATCCCCGCCACGCCCTGCAGCAAGACGTCGTCAGCCAGGCGGAAGGCCTGCAGCACCGACGTCTCTTCGTCCGAGATCTCCAACAGCCGGTCGTTGGGGATCACGATGAGCGTGTCCACCGCCTCGCGCAGGTTCTCGATGCCCCTCTCCGCCTGCATGCCACGACGCCTGCCCTCAAAGGAGAACGGCCGCGTTACCACGCCGATCGTCAGCGCGCCGAGCCCCTTGGAGATCTCGGCGATCACCGGTGCGCCCCCGGTGCCGGTCCCGCCGCCCTCTCCCGACGTCACGAAGATCATGTCGGCGCCCTTCAGCACCTCTTCGATCTCGTCGCGGTGTTCCTCAGCGGCGCGCCGACCGACTTCCGGGTCACTGCCGGCACCCAGGCCACGGGTCAGCTCGCGACCCACGTCAAGCTTGACGTCGGCGTCGGACATCAGCAGCGCCTGCGCGTCGGTGTTGACGGCGATGAACTCGACGCCCTTCAGCCCCGCCTCGATCATCCGGTTGACGGCGTTTACACCGCCTCCGCCGACCCCAACGACTTTGATGAGCGCGAGGTAGTTCTGCGGTAGCGCCACAGGGGCTCCCTTCGTGCGGCTTACCAGTTCACCCTCAGGCTGAGGGTTATAGTTATGTAAACCTCTTGTAGGGGTCAAGATAGACAAGGCGGTCAACAGCGTCAAGCAGACAAGGCAGCTGTGGCAAAGATTTTTTCGCTCAGCTTGCCGGCACCACCACGGGATTGGTCGGGGCGGTGACGTTGATCTCGGTGATCGCGAGTTCGGGATCTCGGCGTTGCAGCTGGCCCAACAGCTCCAGGAGCACCGCGCTCTTGGCGTCCATCCGCTCGGCGGTCCCCAACCGCACCCACATCCGTGGCGGCAGGGCAGTCAGTGCCCGGCCCTGCGCACGCAGACCGCGCAGACGCAGCAGCAAGCGCAGACCCGGCTCGCTGGGGGCGTCGTAGCGCACGGCTGCCGCGCGCAGCGCAGACGGCAGGGTCGAATGTGCCCGTAGGGCGTTGCGGACGGCGCGATCCCGGACCGTGACACCCGGCTCGGGCAGCACCGCTTGCGGCGCGTCGATGCGGACCAGCCGCCGGGCAGGGTCGGGCTGCGCCGGGGCGATCACCACGCCTTCGGCGTCGACCTGCCAGGTCTGCCCGTCGGCGACGACCGCTGCCAGCGGCACGCGTGGCGTGACCACGATGACCACGGTAGAGGGCGGCTGGCGCTCCAGGCGCACCCGCTGCACCCACGGCACCGCGGCGACCCGCTGCTGCGCTGCGGCCAGATCGACCGCCACCAGGTTCTGACCACTGCGGACACCAGCGATGTCGCGCACCAGCTGGGCCTTCGCGGCGGGGACGCCATCCACGCGCACGCCGGTGATGGCGAACAGCGAGGAGCGCGAGATCACGACCGCCCCCACCGCCAGGGCGATCAACGCGAGGATGGACAGCGCCCAGCGCCTGCGGCGGCGGTGGTCGGCGCTGGCGACCTCGCGGCGACGCTGCAGGATGCGCGCGTCCACCGTGGAACGCGGTGAGGCTGCTGCTCTGCTGCTCATTCCGCGTCCGCCGTTGGCTCGAAGCCGGCCAGCACGACCTCGGTGTCCAGTCGCACCCCGTGCGTGGCCAACACCGCGCGCCGCACATCGCGGATCACGGCTCGGACGTCGTCGGCACGCGCGCCCGCCGCCACGGTGATGAAGTTGGCATGCACGGCACTGACGGCGGCGCCACCCACGCGATGCCGCTTCATTCCCGCCGACTCGATCAACCGTCCCGCCGAGTCGCCGTGCGGGTTGCGGAACACGCTGCCGCAGGACGGTTCATTGATCGGCTGGTTGCTGCGCCGCCACTGTCGCATCTCAGCCATGTCGGCAGCGAGCCCTTCGGGGTCGGCACGGCGCAGCCGCAGCGTGGCGCGTACCACCACCGCGTCGGCCGGAAGCGCGGTGTGGCGATAGCGCATCCGCAGGTCTTCGGCCCGCAACCGGTCGACCCCACTGCCGGTGTCCAAGCGCAGCACCTCGGCGTGGACCAACACCTCCGACAGCTCGTGACCGTGCGCCCCGGCGTTCATGCGCACCGCCCCACCGAGGCTGCCGGGGATCGCCACGCCGAACGCCAGGCCGCCCAGGCAACGGCGGGCGACGGCCTGGGCCAGCACGGGCATCGGCTCGGCGGCACCGGCGGTGACCAGCACGGCTGCGCCCATAGGCCGGGCGTCGGCACCCGCTTCGACCTCGACGCCGCGAAAGCCGCGCCCGAGGGTCACCACCACACCCGGCCAGCCGGCGTCGGCCACCAGCAGGTTGGAGCCTCTGCCCAGGATCAACCACGGGCGGTCCGACTCGGCGCAGATCCGGGAGATGGCGACCAGATCCTTCGGTGTCTCGGCACGGACCAGCGCAGCCGCGGGACCGCCGACGCGAAGGGTGGTGTGGCGGGCCAGCGGTTCGTCGGCCAGCACGGTGCCCTCGATCTCGGCCGCCAGCACGTCGACGAAGGGGTCAGTCACCATGGTCAGTGTCCCGTTGGCGCAGGACGGCCAGGAGCGCGGGGCCTACTTCGGTGATGTCGCCCGCGCCGAAGGTCAGGACCAGGTCACCCGCCGACACCAGCTCCGCCACCGCAACGGGCAGGTCCGACGCGGCGGGGATGTAGTGCGTCGGCGCCCCGGCGACCCTCGCCGCCTCGGCGATCAGCCCACCGGTGATGCCGGGGACGGGCGCTTCGCGGGCGCCGTAGACGTCAGTCACCACCACCACGTCCGCTGCGGCCAGTGCCCGCCCGAACTCGTCGTAGAGAGCGGCCGTTCGCGAGTACAGGTGCGGTTGGAAGACCGCCACCACGCGCCCAGCAAGGACGGTCTGGTGCGCGGCGGCGATGTTGACGGCCAACTCGGTCGGATGGTGGGCGTAGTCGTCGATCACGGTGACACCCGCCGCGGTCCCGACCCGCTGGAAGCGCCGCTGGGCACCGGTGAAGCCGGCCAGTCCGCGCGCGACGGCGTCCCACGTGGCGCCGGCCCACAGTGCCCCGGCCGCCGCCGCCGCGGCGTTGAGCAAACTGTGGCGGCCCGCCAGGCGCAGGGTCAGGCGCCCCAGCTCGTCGCTGTCGCGCACCAGGGTGCAGCTCGAGCCGTGCGCGTCGAGGGCCACGTCGGTCAGCCGCAAGTCGGCGTCAGGATGCTCGCCGTAGGTCAACAGCGGACCGGCGGCGTGGTCCAGGAGGGCGGTGGCTCCAGCGTCGTCGCGGCAGACGACGGCCAGCCCGCCGGCGGGCCGTCGGGCGAGGAAGTCGCCGAAGGCGGTGACGACGGCGCCGAGGTCGGCGTAGGTCTCGTGATGGTCCAGCTCAACGTTGGTGACCAGCGCGCAGTCCGGGAGGTAGGACAGAAACGAGCGGTCCGACTCGTCGGCCTCGGCGACGAAGACGTCACCCGTGCCGTGGTGGGCGGCGGTGCCCGACTCATGCAGCGCGCCGCCGATCGCGAATGACGGGTCCAGCCCGGCGGTCTGCAGACAGACCGTCGTCATGGCGGTGGTGGTGGTCTTGCCGTGGGTGCCCGCGATGAGCAGGGCGCGACGGTCGACCATCAGGGCGGCCAGCAGCTCGGCCCTGGTCACCACGGCGATTCCCAGCTCCCCGGCGCGCACCACCTCGGGATTGCTGGCCGGGACCGCGGTCGAGACGGCGAGGAGGGCCGCGCCGTCGGCAAAGGCGGCCTGGTGACCGACATGAACCCGCGCGCCCATCGCGGCCAAGCCCGCCAAGGCGCGTCCGCCGCGAAGGTCGCTGCCGCTGACCGGATGGCCCCGTTCAAGCAGGATGGTCGCCAAAGCGCTCATCCCCGCCCCGCCCACGCCCACCAAGTGCACGGGGGTGCCTTCTTGCAGGCGGCGAGGCACCGCGGCCGGTCGCGAGGCAGCGGCGTCGCTCACGGCCTACCCTCCACAGCGGTCGCCGGCCGCGAGCCGGCGGCAGCCGCCAACAGCTCGGCCAGACGGGCAGCGGCGTCGGGG
>JALZLC010000326.1 GCA_030858885.1 Actinomycetota bacterium | reverse complement strand
ACAGTGGAACCGATCGCTGGGCGTCACGAGCCGGTGCTCGTGGGTCCGGTCACCGCCTTGCTGGCGGTGCCGCACGGCGCGGGCGTGCTGGTCGATGCCACGGTGGGCGTCGCCGGCCACGCGGCGGCGCTGCTGGCGGCAAGCGGCCCCGGCGTGCACCTGGTGGGTTTCGACCGCGACCCCGAGGCTCTGGAGCTGGCGGCGCGCCGGCTGGCCGCCTACGGGCAGCGGGTTCATCTGGTGCACGCGGGCTACGAGCAGCTGGCAGCGCTGGTGGCCCCGGTCGTGTCCGCCGCTGGACCGCTGCTCGGCGTGCTGTATGACCTCGGCGTGTCCTCGCTGCAGCTGGACCGCGCCGGGCGAGGCTTTTCGTTCCGCGCCTCGGGCCTGCTGGACATGCGCATGGACCAGGCTGACGGGATCACCGCCGCGGACGTCGTCAACGCCACTGAGCAGCGGGAGCTGGCCCGGCTGCTGCGGGTCTACGGCGAGGAGCGCTACGCGCCACGAATCGCCGCGGCCATCGTGCGTGCGCGCCCGCTGACCACGACGGGTCAGCTGGCCGAGGTGGTGAGCGCAGCGGTGCCCACCCCCGCGCGTCACGCCGGCACCCATCCGGCGACCAAGACCTTCCAGGCGTTGCGCATCGTCGTCAACGCCGAGCTGGACCGCTTCGGCGCCTCCCTTCCCCAGGCGTTGGAGACGGTGGCGCCCGCCGCTGCTGGCAAGCGCGGCGGGCGCGTCGCCGTCCTGAGCTACCACTCCGGCGAGGACCGCCTCGCCAAACGCTTCTTCGCCGATGCCGCCGTTGGCTGCATCTGCCCGCCACAGCTACCGGTGTGCGGGTGCGGACGCCAGCCGCTGGTGCGGCTGCTGACCCGCGGCGCGCAGCGACCTGACGACGCCGAGGTCCGCCGCAACCCTCGCGCCCGCTCGGCCCGGCTACGGGCGGCTGAGAAGGTCACCCAGGGTCCGCTTCCGACCGCCTCGTCGCAGGAGGCCTGACCATGACCGCCCTTCCCGCTCGACGCGTGGGAGCCAAGAGACCGCAGCTCCCGCCGTCACGCCGGCCGCAGCTGCGCCTCGTCGGTCCACCGCGCCACGCGCGCCGCTATCTCGTGATGATGGTCCTGGTGGTCGTGCCCGGCTTCTTTGGGAGCGTGGCGCTCAACGCGTTGGCCGCCGAGCAGTCCTTCGCCCATCGCGAGCTGGTGCGCGACGTCGACGCACTCAACCTGCGCGTCGACGAGCTGACGGTCAGCGTCGCGCGGCTGGAGTCGCCGGATCGCATCCGCCGGACTGCCGAGAGGCGGCTGGGGATGGTCCCGGCGGAGCAGCCGGCGTTCCTGGCCCTCCAGCCAGCACGGGCCAGCTCCCGCGTTGCGTCCCGGCCGCCGGACACTGGTGGCTAGCCGGCCGCCTTCGGGAGCGGGGCGCGGCCGACCTGCGGCATTCGGCCACCCCGCGGACCCTCGCAGGCGGCCCCTGCGATCCCGGACCGTTACCCGGTCCGCGGTGGCGGGCTGCTGCCAGGCGATGGCGAGGTCCAGCTCGCGCCGCCGCCTGTCCCTGCTGCTCGCCGTCTACCTGGCCGTCACGGCGGTCATGGGCTGGCGCCTGGTCAGCATCCAAGTGGTCAACGCCGCCGAGTACCGCGGTCTGGCCGCGCGCCAGACGCAGCGCCAGCTCACGCTGCCAGCTCGCCGAGGCCGGCTGTATGACCGCGGCGGAGAGCCGCTGGCGATGTCGCTGGCCGCCGCGACGGTCTACGCCAATCCCCAGGTGGTGCGCAGCAGCCGGATCCCGCCGGTGGTCATCGCGCGTAGCCTGGCGCCGCTGCTCAACCGCAGCGCTCGAGACCTGAAAGCGCTGCTGCTCGGTGACCAGGGCTTCGTCTACCTCAGCCGCCAACTGCCTCGGCAAGTGGGGGAGCAGGTCACGGCGCTGCGGCTGCCCGGGGTCGGCGTGCTGTCCGAGCCTCGCCGCGTCTATCCCTCGGGTGGCCTCGCGGCGCAGGTCGTCGGCTTCGCGGGCGTCGACGGCGAGGGACTCGCTGGGCTCGAGCTCGCCTTGGATCCGATCCTGGCCGGCCAGCCCGGCGCCCTGCAACTCGAACGGGCACCCGGCGGCCTGGAGATCAGTGCCGCACCGCGGCAGGTGAACCCACCGGTACCCGGACGCGACGTCGTGCTGACCATCGACCGCCAGATCCAGTCCAGGACCGAGCAGGTGCTGAGCGACGCGGTGTCCGGCTACGGCGCCGAGGGCGGCTCCGCCGTCGTGCTCGACGTCGCCACGGGCGAGGTGCTGGCGATGGCGTCGGTGCCGACCTATGACCCCGAGCGCATCGGTAACTCGCCGGTCGCGGCACGGCGCAACCGTGTCGTCACCGACATCTTCGAACCCGGCAGTGTCAACAAGGTGATCACCGCCAGCGCGGCGCTGGAGGAGGGGGCGGTTTCGCTCCGGGAACGCCTGAAGGTGCCCGACACCCACCGCGTTGGCAGCAAGGTGTTCAGCGACTCGCACAGCCACCCGACGCAGCGGATGACGTTGGCCGAGATCATGGCGCAGTCGTCCAACATCGGCACCATCAAGCTGGCCCAGCGGGTGGGACCTCGTCGCCTGCACGTGTATCTGGAGCGCTTCGGCTACGGGCGGGTCTCGGGGCTGGGCTTTCCGGGCGAGTCACCCGGCCTGCTGCCGGAGGTCCGGACCTGGTGGGATACCAGCCTGCCCACCATCAGCATCGGGCAGGGCGTGTCGGCGTCGCTGCTACAGGTGGCGTCGGTCTTCACCACGATCGCGTCGGGCGGGGAGCAGGTGCAGCCGTCGCTGGTGCGCGGGAACGTCGGCCCCGACGACCGGCTGCGCCCGACCGCGCCCTCGCCGCGGCGCCGCGTGGTGTCCGCGGAGACCGCCGACACGCTGGCCCGGATGCTGGTCGGAGTCGTCGACGACGAGCACGGCACTTGTGAGCTGTGTGCCGTGCCGGGCTACGCCGTCGGTGGCAAGACCGGAACGGCGCAGAAGCCGTCGACCACCCGCCGGGGCTATGAGCCTGGGGCCTACGTCGGCGCGTTCGTGGGCTTCGCGCCCGCCGAGGACCCCGCCGTGGTGGTCGGCGTCGCGTTGGACGAGCCGCGGCCGGTGTACTACGGCGGCCTGACCGCCGGCCCGGTGTTCGCCGACATCATGGGCTTCACCCTCAATCACCGCCGTGTGCCACCGTCGGACCCCGACGCCCGCTCCGCCGCACCGGTCATCGCCAGTCCCGTCACCACGGCGTCGGCCGGCCAGCCGTCGCGGCTCACCCGTTCGCCGGTGCCCCGGTGGGCGCGGCGGCCGGCCCTTCCGGCCTGGGTGTCGCGTCCCGCGCGGCGGTAGCGCATGCCCAATCATCGGCGCTACCGGCTCGGCGGCTTGCGCGCTGACGCGCCGCTCGTCCGTCCGGCCGTGGTGGCTGCCGGGCAGAACGCAGGCCCCCCCGTATGCTCGCCTGCCAGCGCCGACGTCTGCCCTCGACCACTGAGCCTGTTGTGACGAACCGCTCTCACGCGCCCGACGTGCAGCTGCGCGACCTGCTGCGCGCTGCCGGCTCCGGTGCCCGCTTGGTTCCGGACGACGCCGACGCCGTCGTGCGCGACGTCACCCACGACAGCCGGCAGGCCGGTCCAGGGATGCTGTACGCCTGCCGTCCGGGCGAGCACGCCGACGGCCACGACTTTGCGCCAGCGGCGGTGGCCGCTGGCAGCCCAGCGTTGCTCGTGCAGCGCGTGCTCGACCAGCCCGTGCCACAGCTGCAGGTCCCGTCCGTCGCCGCCGCACTGGGACCACTTGCCGCGCAGGTGCAACGGCATCCCTCGGCGGCGATGACGCTGTGCGGGATCACCGGCACCAACGGCAAGACCACGACCGCCTACCTGCTGGAGTCGATCCTGCGGGCCGCCGGTCACCGCACTGGGCTGATCGGCACGGTGCAGACGCTGATCGCCGGGCAGGCCGGCCTCGGCGTCCGCACCACCCCGGAGGCCCCCGACTTGCAGCGCCTGCTGGCACAGATGCGCGACGGGGCGGTCACCGCGGCCGCGATGGAGGTGTCCAGCCACGGTCTGGCGCTGGGGCGGGTCGCCGGCACCAGCTTTGCGGTGGCGGTGTTCACCAACCTCAGCCAGGACCACCTGGACTTCCACGCCGACCTGGAGGACTACTTCCAGGCCAAGGCGGTGCTGTTTGACTCCGGCTACACCAAGACCGCCGTGATCAACGTCGACGACCCCTACGGGAGGCGGTTGGCGCAGACCACGGACGTGGAGGTGCTGACGCTGAGCCCGTCGAGCACCGCCGCGGCAGCCGATGTCGGCGCCACCGACGTGCAGACGACCGAGGACGGCTGCCGTTTCGTGGCGCATCTGCGCAACGGCGCGGTCGCGGTCCGCACACCGTTGGTGGGCGACTTCAATGTGGCCAACGCGCTGTGCGCGATGGCCGCCGCCGAGGTCGTCGGCGTGGACGTTGAAGCGGCCGTCGCGGGGATCGCCGCCTGCCGTGGAGTGCCGGGGCGCATGGAACCGGTGGACGCGGGACAGCCGTTCACCGTCCTGGTCGACTACGCCCACACCCCCGACTCCCTGGAGCGGGTGCTGACCGCAGCCCGCCGCATGGTGGGGACCGACTCGGGTCGTAAGGTGATCGTCGTGATCGGTTGCGGGGGCGATCGCGACACCGGCAAGCGGCCCTTGATGGGACGGGTCGCCGCCCGCTTGGCCGACCTGGCGGTGCTGACCAGCGACAACCCGCGCAGCGAGAACCCAGCAGTGATCCTCGCCGAGGTCGCCGGTGGTGCCGCCGTCGTCTACGGCGCACGCTGGCAGGTGATCATCGACCGCCGGGAGGCCATCGCCGCGGCTCTGGACGTCGCCGGGCCGGGAGACGTCGTGATCATCGCCGGCAAAGGCCATGAGGCCTACCAGGAGCTGGCCGATCGCATGGTGGAGTTCGACGACCGCGTGGTCGCCCGCGCGCTGCTTGACGCCGCGAGCGCTCCGGGAGCGCCCCGGTGATGCGCCTGACCCTGGACGACCTGGCCGAGGTCGTCGGCGGTGTCGTGTGCGATCCCGCGGACGGTCGTCGGGCCGTGGACCACGTCACCGTGGACTCGCGCACGGTCAGAGCCAACTCGCTGTTCGTGGCCCTGCCCGGCGAGCACACCGACGGCCACGATCACATCCGGGCTGCCGTGGCCGCTGGGGCCGGCGGCTACCTGTGTCGCGCCGACCACACCGCCGTCGCCCGCGGTGGGGTGGCGGTCGACGATCCCGGCGACGCCCTGCGCGGCCTCGGCGCATGGGTGCGGTCAAGCATCAACCCGACGGTGGTGGCGATCACCGGTTCCAGTGGCAAGACGACCACAAAGGACCTCGTTGCCGCGGCCGTCGGTGCCGGCCGCCGGGTGGTGGCCAACCCCGGCTCCTACAACAACGAACTGGGTGTGCCGCTGACGTGCTGCCTGCTGGAACCCGGCGCGCAGGTGCTGGTCGCCGAGATCGGCGCGCGCGGTCTCGGCCACATCACCCAGATGGCTCAGATCGTGCGCCCCGACGTGGGTGTGGTGACCAACGTCAGCGCGGCACATCTGGAGATGTTCGGCAGCGTCGACACCGTCGCCGAGGCAAAAGCCGAGCTGGTGGCGGCGTTGCCGGCAGGCGGGGTGGCGCTGCTGTCCGCCGACGACCCGCGCGTCGCGGCGATGGCCGAGCGCGCCGGCTGCCGGGTGGTGACCTTCGGCACGAGTCCCCAGGCCGACCTGCGGGCGGTCGACGTGCGGCTGGACACCCAGGCGCGCCCGGCGTTCCGGGTCCGCGACGTCGCCGTCCGGGTGCCCCTGCCCGGCGCCCACAACGTGGGCAATGCCCTGGCCGCGCTGGCGGCTGCCGAGGCCTGCGGCGTCGACCTGGCCGACGCGGCGCTGGCGCTGGCCGACGCCAGCGTGTCGCGCTGGCGTATGGAGCTGTCCACCACCGCCGACGGGGTGCTGGTGCTCAACGATGCGTACAACGCCAACCCGGCATCGATGGCGGCGGCCCTGGTGACCCTTGCCGCGATGACCGTGTCCGGTCGGCGCTTCGCCGTCCTCGGACAGATGGCGGAGCTGGGTGCCGATGCCGACACTGCACACCGCGACATCGGCCGGCGCGCCGGCGAGCTGGGCCTGGACGGCATCGTCGTGGTGGGTGAACGGGCCACCGCGGTCGCCGAGGGCGCCCGGCAGGCCGGGCTACCCGCCGCCTCGGTGGCCGTGGTTTCCGACGGCGACGAGGCGGTGGCCCGCGTGCGCGACTGGCTGGCTGCCGGCGACGCGGTGCTGGTCAAGGCCAGCCGCTCGGTTGGCTTGGAGCGCGTCGCTGCGGCGTTGCACACGCCGGCGTCGGTGTCACGCGCGCCGGGGCGGGCGCCGTGAGCGACATCTTCGGGATGCGCAGCGTTCTCCTGGCCGCCGGCGTGGCCTTGATCGCCTCGCTGGTCGGCACGCCGCTGGTGATCCGCTTCTTCCGCCGCCGGGGGTATGGCCAGCTGATCCGCGACGACGGGCCGCAGGCCCACATGTCCAAGCGCGGCACCCCCACGATGGGCGGCACGGCGATCATCCTGTCGGCGATCCTCGGCTACGTCGTGGCCATCCTGACCGGCTGGTGGTCGGCCCGCGACACCGTGAGCTTCGTCGACGCCTGGTCCTCCGGCGGCCTGCTGGCCGTCGGGGTGTTCGCGGGGATGGGAGCGGTCGGCTTTCTCGACGACTTCATCAAGATCAGGCGCAACCGCAGCCTCGGCTTGACCAAGACGGCCAAGTTCACGGGTCAGGCGCTGGTGGCGGGCATCTTCGCGGTCGGCGCCCAATACGTCGCGGAGACCTCCACCAACCTGTCATTCATCGGCGCGACCAGCTTCGACTTCGGGAGCTTCTTCGTGCTGTGGTGCTTCATCATGCTGGCGGCCACCTCCAACGCGGTGAACCTGACCGACGGCCTTGACGGGCTCGCTGCCGGCGTCAGCGCCCTGGTCTTCGGCGCGTACACCATCATCGCCTTCTGGCAGTTCCGCCACGCGGGCGATTACTCGCTGGCGGTCACGTTGCACGCCGACGCGCTGGCGATCGCGGCCGCCTCAGCCATGGCCGCCTGCCTGGGATTCCTGTGGTGGAACGCGTTTCCCGCGAAGATCATCATGGGCGACACGGGGTCCCTGGCGATCGGTGGCCTGCTCGCCGCCCTGGCGGTGCTCACCGAGACCCAGCTGCTGCTGGTGATCATCGGCGGGCTGTACGTGGTCGAAACCGCCAGCGTCATCCTGCAGGTCGGCAGCTTCCGGCTGTTCGGCAAGCGGCTGTTCAAGATGGCCCCGCTGCACCACCACTTCGAGCTCGGCGGCTGGCACGAGACGACCGTGATGGTGCGCTTCTGGATCGTGGGCGGCCTGGCGGTGGGGTTCGGCCTCGGTCTGTTCTACGCCGAGGCCATCAACCGGGGGGCGACGGGATGACGCCCGGCACCCGTGTTCTGGTGGTGGGGCTTGGCGTGTCCGGCGAGGCGGCGGCACGCGAGCTACTGCGGCGCGGGGTCGAGGTCCACGCCGTCGACGCTGCGCACACTCCGGCGCTGGCGGCGCGGGCCGAGGCCCTGCGTGACCATGGCGCCACGGTCTTGCTGGGCCGCTCGGCCGCCGAGGACGTTGACGGCGTCGATGTGGTGGTGACCAGTCCGGGAGTGCCCCAGGACGGCCCGGTGCTCGCCGCCGCGGCGCGCCGGGGCGTGCCCGTCTACAGCGAGCCGGAGCTGGCGTGGGGCCTGGCCGCCGGGCGGACCCGGCTGCTGGCGGTGACGGGGACCAACGGCAAGACCACCACCACCGAGCTGCTGGCCGCCTGCCTCGGTGCCGTCGCGGCCGGCAACATCGGGACCCCGCTGGTGTCGGTCCTCGGGGCCGACGAGCCCCCGGCTGTGGTGGTCGCGGAGCTGTCCAGCTTCCAGCTGCGGTTCACGCACACGCTGCGTCCCGAGGTGGCCGTGCTGCTCAACCTGGCACCCGACCACCTGGATTGGCACGGCGGGCTGGACGGCTACCGGGCAGCCAAGGCCCGCGTGTGGCGTTGGCAGCGGCCGAGCGACTGGGCGATCGTCAACGCCGACGACACCGGGGCGCAGGCCGCCGCGGCGGCCCATCCACCGGTGGGGCGCCGTGCCGCCTTCACCCTGTCGCCGCCGCGACAGGGGCAGGTCGGCGTCGATGGTGGCGTGATCGTGACCTTTCTCGACGAAGAGCCGGTCGAGGTGGTTGGCGTCGCCGAGCTGGCGGTACGTGGTCCGCACAACCTGGCCAACGCCACCGCCGCCGTGGCTGCCGCCTGCTGCGCGGGCGCCGACCCCCGCGCCTTGGCTGCGCCGCTGCGTGGCTACCAGGCGGGTGCGCACCGCCTGGAGGTGGTGGCCACGGTCGACGGGGTGGTCTACGTCAACGACTCCAAGGCCACCAACCCGCACGCGGCGGCGGCCGCACTGGCGTCCTTCGCTGGCCTGGGCGACGGCGGCCGGGTCGTGTGGATCGCGGGCGGCCTGGCCAAGGGGCTGACCTTCGAGTCCCTGCGTGCCGAGGTCGCGCGTTGCGTGCGCGCCGCCGCCACGATCGGCACCGCCGGACCCGATCTCGCCCGGCTCGTCGAGGAGCTGGGCCTTCCGGTCAACCGGGCCGGGACGTTGGACGTCGCGGTCCGGGCCGCCGCCGAGATGGCCCGGCCGGGTGACACGGTGCTGCTGGCTCCCGCCTGCGCCTCGATGGACCAGTTTCACGACTACGCCGAGCGCGGCCGTGCCTTCCGCAGCGCCGTCGCGGCGCTGCCTCGTCGGGAGGTGGTCATGACCAGTGACGTCGCGCGGAGGCGCTCCAGTGACCAGTGACCTCGCGGGCGCGCGGGGGCGCGCCGCCATCGCCGTGCGCTGGACGCGGCCCACCGCCGCGGGCCAGCCCACGACGGAGTTCCTGGCGCTGGTGGCCACCACCGTGGTGCTGTGGCTGCTGGGCCTGATCATGACGTTCTCGGCGTCCTTCGTGGCGTCCACCGCCGAGAGCGGCAACGCCTTCGGCATCTTCGCGCGGCAGCTGCTGTGGAGCCTGCTCGGCCTGCCGCTGCTGGTCGTCGCGGCACGCAGCGACTACCGACGTTGGCGCGCCCTGGCCGGACCGTTGCTGGTGGTGTCGCTGCTCGCCGCGGCCGCCGTGGTGCTCCCCGGCGTCGGCGTCACCGTCAACGGCGCCCGCCGCTGGATCGACCTGGGGCCGCTGCGCTTCCAGCCCAGCGAGCTGCTCAAGTTGACGGTGCCGCTGTACCTGGCGCACGTGCTGGCGCGACGCTGGAAGGCGTTGCGCCGCGGTGACTTGCGCGGGCTGTTGCTGCCCGCCGTGCCGCTGCTCGGGCTGGTCGGCCTGCTGGTGATGCTCGAGCCGGACCTCGAGACCGCCGTGCTGATCGCCTGCATCGGCGGGGTGACGCTGATCGCTGCGGGGCTGCCGGTGCGCATCATCGGTGCCGGGATGGCGCTGCTGGCGGTGCTGGGTGCCGTGGGGATCGCCACGTCCGGCTACCGCCGGGGCAGATTCATGGCCTGGCTGGACCCCATGTCGGATCCGGCCCACTACGGCTACCAGACGGTGCAGGGCTACCTGGCCCTGGGATCGGGAGGGTGGACCGGCACCGGGTTGGGTCAGGGCCGCGGCAAGTGGCTGTACATCCCCAACGCCCACACCGACTACATCTTCGCGATCATCGGCGAGGAACTCGGCTTGGTCGGCGCGCTGGCTGTCCTGCTGCTGTTCGTGGCGCTGGCGGTCTTCGGGATGCGGACCGCCCGCCGCGCGCCTGACCCGTTCGGCCGGCTGCTGGCCACCTCGTTGACCGGCTGGCTGCTGCTGCAGGCCGTGATCAACATCGGCTCGGTGGTCGGGTTGCTGCCCGTGACCGGGGTCACCCTGCCCCTGGTCAGCTTCGGCGGCTCGTCGCTGGTCATCACCGCCCTCGGGTTGGGGATCCTGCTGGCAATCGCCCGCGCCGGCGAGCCCGCTGCTGGCGACCCCCGCGCCAGCAAGACCGCCGTTGGTGCGCCGCTGGTACGGAGGCGGCCGTGACAGTGGTCCTGCTCGCCGGCGGCGGCACTGCCGGCCATGTCACCCCGGCGCTGGCCACCGCCGAGGCGCTGCGCAGCTACGACCCGGCCCTTGACGTCGAGTTCGTCGGCACCGCGACGGGACTGGAGTCGAGCATGGTCCCGGCCGCCGGCTGGGAGCTGCACCAGGTGGCGGCCGCGCCCCTGCTGCGCCGGCTGTCGCCCCAGACGGCGCGGTTGCCGTTCGTGGTCCTGCGGTCAGCCCGGTCATTGGCTCGCCTGATCCGCCGCCGCGAGGTGGCCGCCGCCTGCGTGTTCGGTGGCTACGTCTCCGGCCCGTTGGCCCTGGCAGCGCGGTGGGCCCGCATCCCGCTGCTGATCCACGAGCAGAACGCCGCGCCCGGCCTTGCCAACCGCATCGCCGCCCGCTGGGCCTGGACCGTCGCCGTGAGTGTGCCCGGCACACAGCGGCACTTTCCCAGCTCGGCGCGCACGGTCGTGACGGGCAACCCGGTGCGCGGCGACTTGCTGCGCGCCGACCTCGCGTCCCTACGCCCTCGGGCGATGGCAGCGATGGGCCTTGACCCGGACCGGCGCACCGTGCTCGCCTTCGGCGGCAGCCTCGGCGCCAGGCGCATCAACGACGCTCTGCTGGAGGCGACCTGGCCGAATCCCGCCAGCGTGCAGGTGCTGCACGTCGCGGGGGCGCGCGACCATGCGCGCGTGGCGGCGGCCTGGGCCGGCGCCGACCCGGCGCTGCTGGTCCGCTGCGAGCCGTTCCTCGAGGACATGACCCAGGCGTACGCCGCCGCGGACGTGGTCGTCTGCCGCGCCGGAGCGTCCACCATCGCGGAGTTGACCGTGGTCGGCCTGCCTAGCGTGCTGGTGCCCTACCCGCACGCGGCGGCCGACGAGCAGACGGCCAACGCGAGGGCGCTGGTCGACGCCGGTGCCGCCACGATGGTCGCCGACACCGACTTGGACGGCGCGGGTCTGGTGGCGGCCGTCGCGCCGCTGCTGACCGATGACACCCGCAGAGCCGAAGTCGCCGCCGCGGCTCGCGGCCTGGGC
>JALZLC010000260.1 GCA_030858885.1 Actinomycetota bacterium | reverse complement strand
CGCGGTTGGGCGCCGACCATGTGGTCCATGCCGATCGCTGCGACCTCGTCGGGCGGGTGACGGAGCTCACCGGCGGTGCGGGGGCCGCCGTCGTCGTCGACACCTCGCCAGGTGCCACCGCACCGGTGACGGCAGCGGTGGCCATGGCCGCGAAACGCGGGGTCGTCATCCTGGCCGGGTCCAAGCACGGCCAGCCGATCGCTGACTTCCCCCACGACATGGTCGTGCGCAAGGAGGTCACGCTGCGCGGTGTGCGCGGCCACGACCACCGCTCGGTGGAGCCGGCGCTGGCCATCCTGGCCGCACGGCATTATCCGTTCGAGCTGATGACGACCCACCGCTTCGGGCTCGACGAGGTTGACCGAGCCCTGCGGATGGTCGGCGAGCGGACCGACCCCGACGCGATCCACGTGAACGTGTGTCCCACCGCTGCGCTGCTTGACCGACGACGTGATGCCAGCATGACCCGGCAGTGGTGAGCGGGACAGGAGACGGGATGCGGCTGCCCCAGGTGATGCGCCACCGCGACTTCAACCTGTACTTCGCCGGCGTCGTGTTCTCCGAGATCGGGATCAGGGCCACCGTCGCGGCCAACCTGTTCCACGTCTTCCAGCTCACCGGCTCGACGCTGCAGGTCGGCTTC
The DNA here is from genome assembly GCA_030858885.1 of Actinomycetota bacterium. Next base: position 7,194 of record JALZLC010000260.1, on the reverse strand, counting down.
GTCGGACTGTTCCAGGCGATCGCGCTGCTGGTGCTGTCGCCGCTCGGCGGTGCGTACGCCGACCGCCTCGACCGCCGCCGTCTGGTCCAGATCAGCCAGGGCCTTTCGATGGTGGTCACGCTGACCCTTGCCGTCGGCACGCTGCTCGGCGCGGTCACCACCTGGCACATCCTGGTGTCGGTCCTGCTGAACACCGCGGCCGCGACCTTCGACCGCCCGGCGCGCCAGGCTCTCATCCCGGCGATCGTCCCCCGCGACCAACTGGTGCAGGCCTACGCCCTGGTCAACCCGGGCCGCGAGGTCGCCATCCTGGTCGGCCCGACCATCGCCGGACTGCTGATCGCGCTGTCGGGACCCGCCGCGGTGTACCTGTTCGACGCCGCCAGCTACGTCGTGCTCATCGCGGTGCTCGCGTTGCTGAAGGTGCCGCCCATCCAAGGCGAGGTCGGCCGCGCCTCGCTGTGGGCCAGCATCACCGAGGGCGTCCGCTTCGTCCGCCACCGCCCCATCATCTGGCAGTTCATGAGTCTGGACCTGTCGGCCACGCTGTTCGGCGCCTACCGAGTGGTCCTGCCCGCCTTCGCCACGGTCATCCTCGGCGCCGGGCCTCTGGCCTACGGGCTGCTGTCGTCCGCACCTTCCGCCGGGGCGCTGCTCGGCTCCGCGTTGGTGTTCCGGCTGATCAAGACCCGCCCGTCCGGCCACATCGTGCTGGCCGCCACCATCGGGTACGGGCTGGCCGCCGTGGTGCTTGCGCAGTCGCGGGTGCTGGGACTGGCGTTGCTGGCGGCAGGCGGCCTCGGGCTGTTCGACGCGCTGGCCACCACCATCCGCCATGCCGCGGTGCAGCTGGAAACCCCTGACGACATCAGGGGCCGTGTCACGTCGATCTACCAGATGGCGTCACGCGGTGGGCCGGCGCTGGGGGACCTGAACATCGGCTCGCTCGCGGGAGCGGTCGGCCCGGTCGCGGCGCTGACCATCGGCGGGCTGGTCCCCGTCGCCTACGCCGCGGCGCTGGCCGTGCGGGGCGGGCGAGTGCGCGACTACCAGGTGGCCGAGGCGGCGGTGTGAGCGACACCCAGGAAACCCATTGCTGGGACGCTGTCGTCGGCGAGACCGAACGCGCGCTGGCGGCCGACTACCAGCGGGACCGCCGCCCGGGCCGCCGCCCCGCGCTGCTGCTGGTCGACGTGTACAACCGTGCCTTCGGCGACCGTCCCCAACCGCTGGCCGAGTCCCGCCGGCGCTTCCCGTCCAGCTGCGGCCAGGCCGCGTGGGACGCACTCGAACCACTGTCGGGGCTGCTGTCGGCTGCACGTGACCGCAAGATTCCCGTCGTGCACACCACGGCGGAAAGCCGGCCAGAAGCGCGGCTCGGCGGCGCGACCCGCCGCACCGCCCGCGCCGGCGACGACGACGGCTGGGGCACACGCATCGTCGAGCCCTTGCGGCCCACCGACGGGGAGCTGGTGGTGTACAAGACGGCGCCCAGCGCCTTCTTCGCCACGCCCCTGGCCACCCATCTGCGCCGCCTGGGGATCGACACCGTGGTGCTCGGCGGGGAAACCACCAGCGGGTGCGTCCGGGCCACCGCCGTCGACGCGCACTCGCACGGGTACGACGTCGTGGTCGTCGAGGAGGCCACCTTCGACCGCAGCACCCTGGTCCACGCGGTCAACCTGTACGACCTGCACACCAAGTACGCGACTGTCGCGCACCTCGACGGCGCGCTGACCTACCTGCGGCAATCCGAAGAAAGGGACGTGCCATGCGAACTCGATTCCTGCTCGCCTGCCTGCTGATCCTGACCGCCTGCGGCGGCGGCGGTGGTGAGGCGGCCGCAGAGGGCTGCGGCGGCATCGAGGGTGAGACGGTCACCCTGGTCGTGCCCTTCAGCCCGGGTGGCGGCTACGACTCCTACGCGCGCCTGCTCGCCCCGTACCTGGAGGAACAGCTGGGCGCAACGGTCATCGTGGAGAACCAGGACGGCGCCGGCGGCCTGTTGGCCCTCAACAACTTGCTGACCGCCGCACCGGACGGGACGACGCTGGTCATCATGAACGGCATCGGAGCCGGTGGTGCGTCCATCGCCGGAGCCGAGGGGGCGGCATTCGCCCTCGACGAGTTCAGCTACATCGGACGGGTGGCCTCGGAGCCGCCGTTGATCGTGACCGACGCCGACAGCGAGTTCCAGACCTGGGACGATGTCGTCAGCGCGGACTCGTTCCGCTTCGGCTCCACAGGCCCTGGCGCGTCGGACTTCGTGACGCCGTCGCTGCTGATCGAGGCCTTCGGCCTGAACGCGGAGCTCGTCACGGGCTTCGAGGGGTCCGAGGAGAACGAGCTGGCGGTCACCCAGGGCAACGTGGACGGCATGAGCGGTGACCTCGACAGCCGCCTCCCGGCGATCGAAAGCGGCGATCACCGGCCGTTGCTGCTGATCGCCGACGAGGCAAATGACGCGGTGCCGGACACGCCGGTCGTCGCCGAGCTCGAGCTGGAGCCCGCGCAGGAGGAGCTGATTACCGCTCACCTGGACCTGCTGGAGCTGGCGCGTCCGATCGTGGGCCCTCCCGGCATCCCCGACGACGTCCTGGGCTGCCTGCGCGACGGGCTGCAAGCCGCGCTGGAGGACCCCGAGCTGGTCACTGAGTCCGAGGAGCAGGGCCGCCCCATCGACTACCTGCCCGGCGAGGAGCTGGAGCAGGTCGTCGCGGAGATCCTCGACGCGCCCGCCGAGTACAAGCGCGTGCTGACCGAGGCGTACTGACCTGGCCGGGAGCACGCCGTACTACGAGCCGGTCGGCGACGAGGCGGAGGTGTTCCGCTGCGCCTTCGAGCAGCGGATCCCCGTGCTGCTCAAGGGGCCGACCGGCTGCGGCAAGACCCGCTTCCTGGAGCACATGGCCTCCAGGCTCGGCACCGCGGCCGGCGAGCCGTACCCCCTGGTCACCGTCGCCTGCCACGAGGACCTGACCACCAGCGACCTCGTTGGCCGCTACCTGCTCGACACCAACGGCACCCATTGGATCGACGGGCCGCTCACCCGGGCGGTCCGAGAGGGAGGGATCTGCTATCTCGACGAGGTGGTGGAGGCCCGCAATGACGTGACCGTGATCATCCACGCGCTCACCGACCACCGGCGGATGCTGCCAATCGAGAAGCTGGGCACCTCGATCCCAGCCCATCCCGACTTTTTCCTCGTCATCTCCTACAACCCGGGCTACCAGTCGAGCTTGAAGGACCTCAAGCACAGCACCCGCCAGCGCTTCGTCGCCATGAGTTTCAGCTATCCCCCCGCCCAGATCGAGGCGCGAATCGTGGCGCACGAGGCCGGCGTCGACGACGCGCTGGCCCAGCGGCTCGCGTTCCTCGCCGGCAAGCTGCGCAACCTCCCGCCGGAGACGGCGGCCGAGGGGCCGAGCACCCGCCTGCTGATCCATACCGCGCGTCTGGTCGGGTCCGGGCTGGAGCTGCAACGGGCCGCCGACGTGGCGATCGTCGAAGCAGTGACCGACGACCCCGTCGTGCAGGAGGGGCTGCGCGACGTCGTGACCGCCGTGCTGGGATGAGCAGGCTCGAGCAAGTCGCGGACCACGCGGCGGTCACCTACCGCAGCGTGCAGGCGCCCCTGCAGGTCTACGCACGAGCCATCGCTGGGGCTGGGTGGGCAGGCGGCGACAGCGACGACTTGCCCGAGGCCGTCGCCCACTTCGCTGACCGCAACGACAACCGCGCCTGGTACCGGATCGCCATCACGCACCGCGCGTTGCACGCCGCGGCGGGCACCTTCACGCTGTCGTGGACGTCCCCGCCGTCGCTGTACGAGCCGCTCGTCGAACGGCTCGAGGTTCCCGCCGGCAGCTCGGACCTGCGGGGCTTCTTCGCGTTGTTCAACGACCGCCGCCTCGCCGTCGACCTGTTCTGCCTGCTGGAGGACCTGCGTGTCGACGCGCTGCTGTTCGGTGACTATCCGGGGTTGCGCGGCGACCTGCGACGCGCGCAAGCCCGCTGGTCCGACCGGCGACCGGCGCTGGCCGCGCTGCCGCTGCGCAGCGCCATGGTCGAACTGGTGGCGCGCTACAGCGTCGCGGACTGGAACGCGGCAGTGCCAGCGGCCTGCGCGCCGATGGCGAGCGCGCTGCGCGACGTGGTACGGCCCTTGCAGGACCGGCGCGCCGGCGTCCGCGACAGCGCCGAGGCGACGTTGCGGGTCTACTCGCTGATCACCGCCTTACCGCAGGTTGCCATCGCCACCGATCACGACAGCGGCCCGCCGCTGCGCGACGTTTCGCCGCCGGTGTGGTCGTCGGACTGGCCGGAACCTCCACGGCCCCGGCTGGAGGGGTCACAGGCGCTGGCTGTCGAGGTGCCACACGTGGACTATCGCGACCGGCTGGTGGCAGAGATGGCCGGACGCCGGCCGAGCCCAGCCACGGGTGATCAGGGCGTGTATGCGATCACCGAGCGCTGGGAGCCGGTGACCGATCCGAGGCAGAGCAATGACCCGTTGCCCGACGACCAAGACCAACCCGAGGAGGCGGAACCGATGCCGGTGTCGGAGCCGACCCTGGAGTCGCGACACGAGCATCACTCCCACTGGACCGACTTCGCCGACCCGGCACCGGCACCCATCCCCGACGGACCACTGACGTTGCGCAACGCCCCGGGTGCGCGGCTGTACCCAGAGTTCGACCCGATCGCGCGGCGCCTCCGCGAGGACTGGTGCCTCGTCCACGAGCGGCCGGCGGAGCGCGCCGCCACCACAGGCACCCACCGGCTGGTACTGCGGGCCTTCGGCTCGCGGGTGCCGGCGCTGCGTCGGGGGGTCGAGCGGCTCCCTGTAGAGGCGCTGCGGACGGTTCGGCGGACCACCGATGGCGAGCAGGTCGACCTCGACGCCGCGGTCGAGGCGCTCGTCGACCTCCGCGCCGGCCTCGACCCCTCGCCGCGTGTCTACACCGCCACGCGGCGGCTACGGCGCGACGTTGCCGTCGCCCTGCTGATGGATCTGTCGGCATCGACGTCGGAACACGTCAAGCGCCGCGACGGCGCCACGCAGCCGCTGGTCGCCGGTCGTCGAATCATCGACGTCGAGCGGGTCGGCGTCACGCTGTTGTTGGAGTCGCTGCGCGGGACCGGTGATCGCGCCGGCGTCTTCGGGTTCTCCAGCGCCGGGCGCGACCGCGTCGACGTGCTGGGAGTCAAGGACTTCGACGAGCCGCTGAGCGATACCGTCTGGCGCCGGGTCGACGGGATGACGCCGTTGCAGGGCACCCGCATGGGTGCGGCGATCCGCCATGTCACGCGGCGTCTGCTGGCGACCAGGGCCGCCACCAAGCTGCTGGTGGTCGTCAGCGACGGGCGCCCGCACGACCGCGGCTACGGCGCCGAGTACGAGCACCTCGGCAGGGCCCTGGAGTACGCGGTGGGCGACACCCGCCACGCCTTCTCCTCGGCGCAGCAGGTTGGCGTCCGCCCCTTCCTGCTGACCGTCGATGCCGCCGGGCACGAGTACCTGGCCCAAGCCTGCGGCGACGTCGCCTACGAGGTCCTGGCCGATGTCGAAGCCCTGCCGGCCCGCCTGCTGTCGCTGTACCGCTCCATCTCCGGCTCACCTTCCGGCATTCCCGCGTGAGGCCCGCATGAAAGGAAGCCCGTGACCACGTCGTATCCCGCTCCCCGCCACCCCGGCTACCTGCTCGCCCCACGCGCCACCACCGTCGACGACCTCCTGCCCGTGGCCCGCGACCGCGCGCATCGCTGGTACAGCCGAGCCGGCCTCGCGCCGGTCCATAAGGGCGACAAGGTGCTGATCCTGACCTATCCCGACCAGGACCAGCTGGTGCTGGAGGCCGTGCGCGCCGCCCTGCTGGAACTCGGCGCGGACGACGTCGACTGGCTGGATGTCACCGACATCGGCTTCGCCCAGCAGGAGTACAGCGCCGCCGACGGCTGGCGCGAGATCACCGACAAGCTCGACCTCATGGTGGAGCAGGGCATCGAGTTCTGCCAGGAAGCGACGCTGTTGCAGCGCTACCTGGAGGACCGCACCGGCTACACCGCCGTCTACTCGGGCGAGGCCGGGCGGCCGCACTGGCGGCGGACCACCTCCGGCGCGTTCCGCAACAACTGGCTGTACAACTCCTACGAGTCGTTCATCTCGCGCAGCCACAGCGTTGCTGACCCGCTGTGGCAGCTCATCGACCAACTCGTCGTCGAGCGGTTCACCGCGGCCGAGGCAGTCCGCATCACCGATCCCCAGGGCACCGACATCGGCTGGGACGTCACCGAGGAGCAAGCGGACCTGTGGGCCAAGGGCGCCCTCATCTCCGGCCACATCCTCGGCTCGACGATCCAGGGGATCCGCTTCTCGTTCGGGGCGGCGGAGTTTCTCAAGCAGGCCGAGATCTTGATGCCGACGCTCAACGGCGTCGTCGGCGGGACCGGCAACCACACGGGCTACTTCCCGCACGCCAGCGTCACCGTCGAGCGCGGCATGATCACCGACATCTCGGGGGGTGGCCGCTACGGCGAGCTGTGGCGCGAGGTCGTCGAGCGCTTCGCCGACGTGCACTACCCCGGCTTTCCGTACAAGGGTTGGGCCTACTTCAACGACGCGTCCATCGGCACCAACCCCAAGGGTCACCGCCACATCGAAGGCCTGTGGCGCAACGCGCAGCCGTGGACCAACCTGCCCGAGCGCACCCGCGCCGGAGTCGTGCACTTCGGCTTCGGCGCCGAACACTGGGACCGGGGCTTTCTGGACTACGCCAAGGAACATCACCTGCCGACCATGCACTTCCCGCACATCCACTCCTACTTCCCGACGTTCTCGATCCGCCAGCGCGACACCGGCGAATGGCTGCCGCTGATCGACAAGGGTTGGCTGACCGTGATGGACGACCCGCGCGTCGTGCGGCTGGCCCAGGTCTACGGCGATCCCGAGGCGGTGCTGGGCTACGACTGGATCCCGGCCATCCCCGGCATCAACCACCCGGGCGACTACGCCGACGACTACGGCCACGACCCCGTGGCGTGGATCGACCGCGACCAGCAGGGCGAGTTCGCCGCCGCCGGCGGCGCTTGACCGGTGCGGGGCGGCAGCCTACGGTCCGACCATCAGACCACTTGTCCCGGATGGGCTGACATGACGACGACAGCGACTGGCGACCTCGCAAGCTACGGCGA
>JALZLC010000302.1 GCA_030858885.1 Actinomycetota bacterium | reverse complement strand
GACCAGCGGCGAGCTGGTGCGCTTCGTCAGCGCCGAGCCGTCACCCCAGCGCCGCGACGAGCGCTACCGCACCGTCGTGATCGACGTGGATCACCTGCTGGCCAGCGCGGCGATCCCGCTGCTGTTCAGACCCGCACGCGTGGACGGCGTGCTGCACTGGGACGGCGGGATCGTGGCGAACACCCCGATCGCGCCTGCCCTGGCCTTCGAACCGGACGCCGTTGTTGTGGTGATGACGGCTCGGCGCGACCGGCAGCGCCCCGAGCCGGCGAGCCTGGCCGACGCGATCGGCCGTTACCTCGACGCTGTACAGCGCTTCTCGTTGGAGGCCGATCTCGCCCGCGCGCACGCCGTCAACGAGTTGGTCCGCGTGGCGCCGCAGGCAACGACCAAGCGGTTCGTCGACTTGCTGGTGGTGGAGCCGGACGCCATGGACCTCGGCGACGCGCTCAGCTTCGACCCGGCGACGGCCCGCCGGCTGATCGCCGCGGGCCGCGACGTCGGGACCACCGCGATCGCCGGCTGGCGTGCCCAGGGGAGGCTCCCGTGACCGCCGGCTCCGTGGGCCGGATCGATCAGGTGATGCGTTGCGCGCGGCGAGGGCGCACAATGGGCGGGCGCCGATCCTGCGCGCGCCGTCCTGCCGCCGAGCACAGAGCGAGTCCTTGCCCAGCACGACCAGCGTGAAGACCACCGTCCCCGACCATCACGCGATGGTCAGCCTCCTGGGCACCCGCGACGAGCTGCTCAAGCTCGTGGAGTCGGCGTTCGACGTCGAGATCCTGGTCCGCGGCAACGAGATCACCGTCACGGGGCCAGAGGCCGACACCGCCGAGGTGGTGCACCTGTTCGACGAGCTCGTCAAGCTGCTGGACCGCGGCCACGGGTTGGACGAGGCGAACGTCGGCGCAACCGTCGCCATGGTTCGCGGCGGCGACCATCCGTCGCCGGCGGAGGTCCTGTCCGACGAGGCGCTGACGCACCGCGGTCGGGCGATCCGACCCAAGACCGTCGGGCAGAAGCGCTATCTGGACGCGATCCGGGCGAACACCGTGGTGTTCGGCATCGGTCCGGCGGGGACCGGCAAGACCTACCTCGGCATGGCCATGGCAGTCCTGGCGCTGCGGCGCAAGGAGGTCAACCGGATCATCCTGACGCGGCCTGCCGTCGAGGCCGGCGAGCGGCTCGGCTTCCTGCCAGGCACCTTGTACGAGAAGATCGACCCCTACCTGCGGCCGTTGTTCGACGCGCTGTACGACATGATGGACGCCGAGCAGATCCAGCTGCTGATGGAGCGGGGAACCATCGAGGTCGCGCCGCTGGCCTTCATGCGCGGCCGCACACTCAATGACAGCTTCATCGTTCTGGACGAGGCGCAGAACACCACGCCGGAGCAGATGAAGATGTTCCTGACGCGCCTGGGCTTCGGGTCCAGGGCGGTCGTCACCGGCGACGTCACGCAGGTCGACCTGCCCAGCGGCCGGCACTCCGGGTTGCGGGTCGTGCGTGACATCCTCACCGACATCGACGGTGTGGCGTTCTGTGAGCTGACCGGCCGTGACGTCGTCCGCCACCGGATCGTCCAGGAGATCGTCGAGGCCTACCGGGTCTTCGACGAACAGCAACCCTGATGGCGGTCTTTGTCGCCGACGAGCAGAGTCATCCCGTCGATGTCGACCGGCTGCGGCGCCTGGCCGGCTTTGTGCTCAGCGACCAGCACGTGCCCGATGCCATGGAGGTGTCCGTGCTGTGCGTGGATCGGGACGCCATCGCGCGGCTCAACGCCCATCACATGGGCGCCGAAGGCCCCACTGACGTCCTGGCGTTCCCGCTGGACCTGCCGGGGGAGAGCCGCAGCGGCGAGCCGGCGATCCTCGGTGACGTGGTGGTCTGCCCCGCCGTGGCGGCCGAGCAGGCGCCGGCGCACGCAACCACGCCCGAAGCTGAGATCGACCTGCTGGTGGTGCACGGCCTGCTGCACCTGCTCGGCCACGACCATGCCGAGCCCGAGCAGCGCGCCGCGATGTTCGGCCTGACCGATCGGTTGCTGGCCGCCTTTCACCCGACCCCCGGAGCCACGCGGTGACCGCTTCGAACATCTATGCGCTGGTCGGGGCGTTCATCCTCGTTCTGGCGGCTGCCTTCTTCGGCGCGGCGCAGACTGCGCTGTCGCGGATGAGCCTGCGCAAGGCCCAGAAGCTGGTCGGCCGGCGCTGCAAGGGCGCCGAGCGCGTCGTGCGGCTGATGGAGGAGCCGGCGCGCACGCTGAACATCCTGGCGCTGTTGGTGTTGGTGGTCCAGGTGGTCGCGGTGGCGCTGGTCGCGGTGGTCGTGGCGCAGTACCTCGACGGCCGGTTGGCGGTGGCGGTCGCTGCCATCGTGGCCGCTGCGGCCCTGTTCGTTGGTGCCGAGGTGGCGCCCAAGACCTTGGCGGTGCAGCACACCGAGGCGGTGGCGCTGCGGACGTCCCGCTGGGTCCTGTTGTTCGCCCGACCACTGTCGCCGATCGTCTCTTTGCTGATCTGGGCCGGCAACGTCATCGCCCCCGGCAAGGGCTTGAAGCAGGGTCCGTTCGTCACCGAGGACGAGATCCGCGAGATGATCGACGTCGCCGAGTCCGACGAGGTGATCGAGGAGTCCGAGCGGGCGATGATCCACTCCATCTTCGAGCTCGGTGACACCGTCGTCCGCGAGATCATGGTGCCTCGCCCGGACATGGTCACGGTCTCCGTCGCTGCCTCGCTGGGTCAGGTTCTCGACACGATCCTGCGGGCCGGCCACTCGCGCGTGCCGGTCTACCGCGAGGAGCGCGACGAGATCTGCGGGCTGATCTACGCCAAGGACGTCCTACGCCGGCTGCACACCTCCGGAGACGAGGAAGGTCCGTGGGAGGACCTGCTGCGCAAGCCGTACTTCGTGCCCGAGCTCCAGCCCGTCGACTCGCTGCTGCGCGAGCTGCAGGCCGACAAGGTGCACATGGCCGTCGTCGTCGACGAGTACGGCGCGACGGCCGGCATCGTCACCATCGAAGACATCCTCGAAGAGATCGTCGGGGAGATCGTCGACGAGTACGACCGTGAGGAGGCCCTGGTCGAGGAGATGGCGCCCGACGCCTGGCGCCTGGATGCGCGGCTGCCGGTCGACGAGCTGAACGAACTCCTCGACACCGACCTCCCCCGGCAGGAATGGGACACCGTCGGCGGGCTGCTGTTCGGGCTGCTGGGACATGTGCCAACGCCGGGTGAGCGCATCGAGGTCGAGGGCGTGCGGCTGACCGCCGAGCGGGTACGAGGCCGGCGCATCGCCAAGGTGCTGGTCAAGCGCCTGCCGGTGACGACGGGGTGACCGACTTCGATGAGGCGGCCCTGCTGGAGGTGGCGCGATCCGCCCAGCGACAGGCGTATGCCCCCTACTCGAGGTTCCGGGTTGGGGCCGCCCTGCTGGTCGCCGACGGGCGAATCTTCGCCGGGGCCAACGTCGAGAACGCGGCGTACCCGGCGGCCATCTGCGCCGAGCGCGTCGCGCTGCCGGCGGCGGTCGCGGCAGGCGCGCGCGCATTCACCGCGATCGCCGTGATCGGCGATGGGAAAGGCCCGTGCACCCCGTGCGGGATGTGCCGCCAGGTGCTGTTCGAGTTCGCTCCCGACCTTCACGTGATCGCCGCCGGCGTCGACGGGTCGGTGGCCCACTTCGTGCTCGGCCAGGACCTGCTGCCCCACGGCTTCGGGCCTGACCGGCTGCGACAGGACTCGTAACGACCGATCGCGGCGGTCACCGACGGCGAGGAGGCACTCGAGGCAGCGACGCGCTGCCCGATCACCGAGCTCCGACGCGGCGACCCTGAACTGGCCAACCGCCTCGAGAATCCTCTGCTGGAGTTCGTCGCGGTGGCCCGGGGCCGGCGCATACGCTGAGCCGATGCGGTCCGGGTTCTGTGCCATCGTGGGTCGGCCCAACGTCGGCAAGTCGACGTTGCTCAACGCCATCGTCGGCCAGAAGGTGGCGATTACCACCCCGGTCCCGCAGACCACCCGCCACGCCATCCGGGGGGTGCTGCACCGCTCGGATGCCACCGGTGGTGTGCAGATCGTGTTCGTCGACACGCCGGGGCTGCACAAGCCCAAGACGCTGCTCGGTTCGCGACTGAATGACGTGGCTCGGGGCAGCCTGTCGGACGTCGACGTGATCGTGTTCATGGTCGACGGCTCTGCCGAGATCGGGCGTGGCGACGCCTACATCGCCGGGTTGCTGGAGGCCGTCGACACGCCGACGATCGCAGTGGTCAACAAGATCGACCGCATCGCCAAGACCCGGCAGCTGCCACAGCTCGCCCGCGTCGCTGAGCTGGGCGAGTGGGACGAGATCGTGCCGGTGTCGGCGGCGACCATTGACGGTGTCAGCACACTGGTCGACCTCATCGCCGCACGGATGCCGGAGGGTCCCGCGTACTTCCCTGCGGAGCAGGTCTCTGACCAGACCACGGAGCAACTGGTCGCCGAGATCATCCGTGAGAAGGCGATCACCGCCATGCGCGAAGAGGTGCCGCATTCCATCGCGGTGGTCACCGACGAGCTGGGACCAGGCGAAGCCCAAGACGTCACCGCCATCGCGGCCACGCTGTACGTCGAGCGGGACTCGCAGAAGGGCATCGTGATCGGCAAGGGCGGGGCGGTGTTGCGCGACATCGGCACCCGAGCGCGACAGGAGCTGCAAGTGCTGCTGGGCACGCGAGTCTTTCTGGACCTGCGGGTCAAGCTGTCCAAGGAGTGGCAGCGCGACCCCAAGAAGCTGGAGCGGCTGGGATACTGAACGCCTCCGCCGCGACCCATCTGCTCAACCGGCTGCTGCGCGACGCCGCCGCCGGTCGCTTCCCCTCACCCGACGGCGCGGTCGCCGTGGTGGGCCAGCCACCGGGCCGCTTGGCCGCCGTGGTGGCGTTCACCGCCTCCCACGTGGTGGCCGCCGACGTCGATCCGGACGAGGTTCGCGCACGGTTGGCGCCGGGTGATCTGTCGGCTCCGCTGAGCACGGCGTTCCTGGCATGGCTCGGTCAGCGGATCGGGTGGGCGGCCGGCAGCCTCGACGCGGTGCTGGTGGCGCCGTCGACCGGTCGATCTGGCGGCGAGCTCCTGATGCCGATCACGGCCTGGGATCATCCGCGGGTGCTGCGCGCTCACCGCTACCGCAGTGATCTCCGCCTGCTGTCCGACCGACAACGACGAGCCGTGGTGGTGATCGGGCGAGGGCTGGCCGGACGCTGGGAGGTCAGCCTCGAGATCGACCCGTCGCACCGCGGAGCTGGACTGGGTCGCGC
>JALZLC010000287.1 GCA_030858885.1 Actinomycetota bacterium | reverse complement strand
AAGCTGTCGGCGTCGGCGCTGACCTCGTGGCCGCGGCGAGCCAGCTCCGCACGGACCGCGGGATCCACGTCCGCCTCCAGCGCCAGGCCGCGGCCGGCCTCCACCCGCCACCGGGGCGCGTCCGAAGCGGCCTGAGGGTTCTGGCCCCAGATGGTGGTCCGCAGCACCATCTGCACGTGCCCCTGCGGCTGCATGGGTCCACCCATCACGCCGAAAGCCATCCGCGGTTGCCCGTCCAAGGCGGTCAAGAATCCGGGGATGATCGTGTGGAACGGGCGTTTGGCCGGCGCGAGCTGGTTGGGGTGGCCCCGCTCCGTGCTGAAGCCAGCGCCCCGGTTCTGCAGGCTGATGCCGGTGTCGGGCACGACCACGCCCGACCCGAACCCGTGGTAGTTGGACTGGATGAGCGACACCATGCCGCCTCCGGCGTCCGCGGTGCACAGGTAGACCGTGCCGCCGCGGCGTGGTGAGCCGTGTTGGGGATCGCCGGCCCGGTGGGGATCGATGTGTGCGGCACGCTGGCGCAGGTAGGCCGGGTCAAGCAGGGCCGTCGCCGCCACGAGCATGTGCGCGGGATCGGCGACGTAACGGTGGGCGTCGGCGAAGGCCAGCTTCATCGCCTCGGCCTGCAGGTGGATCGCGTCGGCGCTGTCCGGCGCGCAGGACGCGATGTCGGTGTGGGCCAGCAGCCCAAGTGCCTGCTGGGCGGCGACACCCTGCCCGTTCGGGGGGATCTCATGCAGGACGGCGTCGGCGTACGGCTGCGACAGCGGCGCAACCCAGTCGGCGCGGTGACTGGCAAGGTCGTCGCGCGACAGCGGCGATCCGCCCGCGGCGGCGGAGGCGGCGATGCGCTCGGCCAGCTCGCCCTGGTAGAAGTCGGCGCCTCGGGTGGCGGCGATGGTTCGCAGCGTCCTGGCCTGGTCGGGAAAGGCGAAGCGCTGACCTGGCAGGGGAGCCCGCCCGCCGGGGAGGAAGGGTGCGAACGTCGGGCTGTCGGCGAAGACCGTGGCCGCGCGAGCCCAAGCCGCCGCCGTGATCGGTGATACCGCGAAGCCGGCCTCGGCGTAGGTGACAGCGGGGGCGAGAAGCTGTTCGAGGTCAAGCGTCCCGAAGCGTTCGCTCAGTGCCGCCCAACCCGACACCGCCCCGGGAACCGTGACCGCGTCCCAGCCCCGCAGCGGCATCGGCGCGCCGAGCAGCGGCTCAGGGTCCAACGCGGCGGCGGATCGCCCAGAGGCGTTCAGGCCGTGCAGGCGCGTACCGTCCCAGACCAGCGCGAACAGGTCCGAGCCGATCCCGTTGGAGGTCGGCTCCACCACGGTCAGGGCGGCGGCGGTCGCCACGGCGGCATCGACCGCGTTGCCGCCGGCCGCCAGCATCCGCAACCCCGCCGAGGCGGCCAGCGGCTGGGACGTCGCCACCACGTTGTCGGCCAGCACCGGCTGACGCTGCGAGGCGTACGGCAGATCCCAGTACGTCATCGCCCACCTCATCTGGGGACCTCGACTCGGCCGCCGGCGCTGCCGGCCACCCAGGAGCGGTGCAGTCCCGCGTAGACGCCGTCCTGGGCCACCAGGTCATCGTGCGGTCCGCGCTGCACGATACGACCGTCATCAAACACCAGCACCTCGTCGGCGGCCTCGGCGGTCGACAGGCGGTGGGCGATCGCGATGGCGGTCCTTCCCCGGGTCAGCCCGTCCAGCGCGCGCTGTAGCCGCACCTCTGTGGCAGGGTCGACCGCGGAAGTGGCCTCGTCGAGGACCAGCAGGTCGGGATTGGCGACGTAGGCGCGCGCCAGCGCGACCAGCTGCCGCTCGCCGACCGACAGCGAACCGCCACGCTCGCCGACGCGGGTGGACAGCCGCTGGGGTAGCGACTCCACCCAGTCCGCCAGCCCGAGTTCGGTGAAGGCCAGCGCGACGTCGTCCGCGCCGATGCCGGGACGGCCGTGCGCCACGTTGGCGGCGATGGTGGTGTCGAACAGGAAGCCGTCCTGCGGAACCATGACGATGCGACGCCGCAAGCTGGCGAAGCGCACGTCGGTCAGGGCCACGCCGTTGACCAGGATCCGCCCGGCGGTCGGGTCCATGAGCCGCGTCAGCAGCTTGGCGAAGGTCGTCTTGCCCGACCCGGTCTCGCCGACCACGGCGATGCGGGTCTGTGCCGGAATCTCGAGGTCGACGTCGTGCAGCACAGTGTCGGCGATCGCACCCACATCGCGGGCGGGGTAGGCGAACGCCACGTGCTCGAAGCGCAGGCTGATCGGCCCTGCTGGGATGTCGACGCCGCCACCGGCGTCGGATGCCGGATCGGCGACATCGGGGCGCGTGTCCAAGACGTTGAGGATGCGCCGCCAGCCGGCGATCGCGGTCTGCGCCTGGTCGAGCACCTCGGTGGCGATCTGCACCGGTCCCACGAACAGCGTGACCAGGAACAAGAAGGCCACCAGCCGTCCCTCTGATAGCTGCCCGTCCACGCCGAGCAGCACGCCGATCACGACCGCCGCGGCGGTGGCAGCGGCGGCGAACAGCTCGCCCGAGGAGAACATGAACGCCCCGAGACGCCCGGCGCGGTAGTGCGCGCGGAACTCGCGTTGCACAGCCCGCGAGATCCGCCGGTCGGTGCGCGCTTCGATGCTGTACGCGCGGATGACGTCGGCACCGCCGACGCTCTCGCTGATGGCGGTCAGCATGTCGCCCACGCGCTCGCGGACGATGTCGTAGGCCACGGACAGGCGGGCCTGGAACCACCGCAGGACGAACCCAAGGGGGGCGAAGGTGACGATCACCACCAGGGTGAGCTGCCAGCTGTAGTAGCTCATCACCGCGGTGGCGAGCACCAGCTGCCCAACGTTGACGATCAGGACCACGCCACCCCACTGCATGAACTGGCTGATGGTGTCCACGTCGGCGGTGACCCGAGACACCAGGGCGCCACGGTGCTCGGTGGCGTGGTGCAGCAGCGACAGGTCGTGGATGTGGCGGAAGGCGCGGACCCGCAGCGCCGCCAGCGCCGTCTCGGTCGCCGTCGCCAGCCGGTAGTTCATGACGTAACCGACCGACGAGGTCACCGCGACGGCCAGCAACGCGGCCCCGCTGAGCTGGAGTACGACCACGACGTCCACGCCGCCGGGCGTGCGCAGGCCCCGGTCGATGACCTGCTGGATCACCACCGGCACGATGACTCGCCCGGCCGTGGCGACCAGCGCCAGCAGCAGGGTCACGCCGAGACCGTTGCGGAACTCCGGCGACAACCGCAGTCCGCGCACCAGCGTTTGCCAGGTGCCCTGCGGTCGCGCCTGGTCGATGCTGTCGAGGGTTGGCGCAACGCTGCTCACGATGCCGCCTCGGTCTCCAGCGGTGGCGGCCGCCCGTCGCCGGCTGCGGCATCGGCGCGTCGCTGTTCGCGCAGGGTCGCCTCGTCGGCGTAGGCGGTGACCAGCCGGGCGTAGCCGGGAACGTTCGCCAGCAGCTGCGCGTGGGAGCCGATGGCTGCCACGCGGCCCTGCTCGACGTAGATGATCTCGTCGGCCAACAGGATGGTGGCCTGACGGTAGGCGACGACAGCGATGGTCGACGGCAGGTCCGCGTTGCGCAGGCCATGCAGGATCGCTGCCTCCACCGTGGTGTCGACGCTGGAGGTGGCGTCGTCCATGATCAGCAGCCGCGGGCGGCGGATGAGCGCCCGTGCCAGCGCGATGCGCTGCCGTTGACCGCCCGACAGCGACGTCCCACGCTCGCCCACCACGGTGTCGTAGCCGTCCGGCAGGGCGCGGATGAAGCCATGGGCCTGCGACAGCTGGCTGGCGGTCTGCACCTGTTCGTCAGAGAAGTCCTCGCCCAACGTGATGTTGCCGCGCACCGTGTCGTCGAACAGGAAAGAGTGCTGGAACACGATGGCCACGCTGTGCGCCAGCGCTCCGCGCGCGAGTCTGCGCACGTCCTGCCCGTCGAGGCGGACGCTGCCCTGCGCAGGGTCGGCGAGCCGCACCAGCAAGGTGGCGATCGTGGACTTGCCGGCACCGGTCGGCCCGACGATGGCGATGGTGCGCCCCGGCCTGGCGCTGAATGTGACGTCGTGCAGGACTGGCGAGTCCTGCTGTCCGTCCGTCGACGACTCGTAGGTGAAGGCGACGTGCACCAGATCCGCCGTCGCGGGGCCCTTGGCGATCGACCCTCGGCTGGAGCCGTAGGACAGGTCGCTGCGGGCCCTCAGGACGCCCTGGACGCGCTCCCAGCCGACCACGGCGCGCGGCATGTCCGACAGCACCCAGCCGATGGCCCGGATGGGGAAGGCCAGCAGGGTGAACAGGTACGCGAACTGCACCAGGTCGCCCTCTGACAGGTCGCCGGTCGAGATGCGCCACACGCCAACGGCCAGGATCAGCAGCACCCCCACGGTCGGCAGCGCTTCCATCAGCGGGTCGAACAGGGCGCGGATCTTCCCGTAGCGCACCAGCTCGTCACGCAGCCGTTGCGCCTCGACCTCGAAGCGGTCGGTCTCGGCGGCCTCCCGCCCCAGCGTCTTGACGACCAGCGCGCCGTCGAAGCTCTCGTGGGCCACCGAGGAGACGTCGGCACGCCGCTGCTGGGCCAGGGTGGCCGGCTCTTCCAACGCCCGGTTGTAGCGCCAGTTCAGCACCCCGATGGCCGGACCCACCAGGAAGCCGATGGCGGCCAGGAACAGGTCGGTGCGCACCAGGATCACCCCGGTGATCAGCAGCATGAGCAGGACGCCACAGGAGAACGGGAACGGCGCGATCGGCCAGAACGCCGCCTCGACATCGGCGTTGGCGTGCGACAGCAGCGTCCCCGTCGAGTGGCGCCGGTGCCAGGACAGCGGCAGCTGCTGGTACTGGCGGGTCACCCGTTCGCGGTAGGTGGCCTGCAGCTTGACCTGCATGTAGGTCGCCGCGGCGCGGCGGGCGACGATCCCCAACGCCTTGAGCAGCGCGACGCCGAGGATCGCCGTTGCCGCCAGGACCAGCGTGTCCTGGGTCACCGCCCCTCCGGCGTAGGCCGGCACGATGACCCGGTCGGTCACCTGCCCGAAGACGGTGGCCGACGCGACGGTCATCCCGCCGTAGACGGCGGCGCCCACCACGGCGATGGCGAACGGCTTGGGCTCGGTGAGGACGGCACGCCCGAGGATGCGCATTCCCCGGCGCACCACGCCGGGGCCGGCGACGTCGGAGGCGACGACGTCGCGACCAGGGTCGGCGACGGTCTCCTCGGCGGCGACCGCCTCGTCGGTGGACAACGCAAGCTCCTGTTGAGTGGGCAGCCCGCCCACGCTAGCGCGCAAGGAACGCAGCGGGAGCGGCCCGAAGCAGCGGGATCGTCGCGTCCGCGAGCGGGCTCCTCAGCGCTTGGTCAGCAGCCCCCGGTCCACCACGGTCGGCGCGTGCATCGAGCGGTACCCGACGGCGTCGAAGCGCACCACCACAACCTCGCCGGAGATCCGCTGCACCGAGCCCACGCCCCACTCAGGATGCTCGACGGTCTGGCCGGTGCGGAACGGACCACCACGGTCGGCTTCGACGCGCTGCGCCTGCGCGGCTTCGTCCCAGTCGTCGGTGCTGCGCCGCTGCGCGATGCGCAGGCAGTTGTCGCAGCGCAGACACAGCTCACCGGGGTAGTCGTCGCCGAGGTAGTTGAGCAGGTAGCGGCGCCGGCAGGAGGTGGACTCGGCGTAGTCAGCCACCATGTCCAGCCGCGATTCCTCCACCTCCACCTGCGTCGCCTGATGGGCGGCGATCACCTCCATCGCCTCGGAGGGCTCACCCTTGAAACGGATCCCGGACTTGAACGCGGTGATGAACCCGAAGCGCTCCAGGTCCTCCAGCAGGGTGGCCGCGCCCGACCGAGCGACGCCGGCGACCTCACTGAGGCGCGCCAGCACCTCGGGCTCAGGGGTGGCGGTGTCGACCTGGCCGAGCAGGTGGATCATCTTGGCCACGGTCGGCTCCGACGGGCGGCTGCGCCGATGCAGGTGCTGGTGAACGGAGCGGTCTTCGGGCCGGTACAGCAGCACACAGTCGGAGGGCTCGTCGTCGCGCCCGGCGCGACCGGCCTCCTGCCAGTAGGCCTCCAACGAGTCGGGCATGGTGCGGTGGATCACGGCCCGGATGTTGGGCTTGTCGATGCCCATGCCGAAGGCACTGGTGGCGCACAGGATCCGCAGTTCCTCGGATAAGAAGCCCGTCTGCACCTCCTCGCGCAGGGACCGCTCCATGCCACCGTGGTAGTGCCCCGCCGGCAGGCCCAGTGACAGCAGCGCCAGCGCGGTCTCCTCGGATTCACGGCGAGTGGTGCAGTACACAACCGCCACGCCGGCCAAGCCGGGGTCGCGGATGTCACCCAGCAGCTCGAAGAGCAGCTTGGCCAGCTCCCGGTCGCGCCGGTCGGGGCTGGTGACGTGCACCACCTGCAGGTGCAGGTTTGCGCGGTCGAAGCCGCGAGCGACCAGCACCGGCTCGGAGAGCCGGAGCTCCACGGCGACGTCGCGGCGTACGGCCTCGGGCGCCGTGGCCGTCAAGGCGAGCACCGGCGGGCGCCCCATCGCCTGGGCGGCGTCGGCCAGCTCGCGGTACGCCGGCCGGAAGTCGAAGCCCCATTCGGAGATGCAGTGGGCCTCGTCGACGCAGAACAGGTCAACGCTGGTGGCCGCCAGCGCGGCCCGCAGATCGGGGCGAACGAGCTGCTCAGGGGTGGTGAACAGAAAGTCGAAGCGACCCGCGCGCAGATCGCTCAGCAGGCGTTCACGTTGCTCGCCACGGACGTTGCCGCTGATCGCCGCGACACGTTCGGCGTGGCCGTCACCCGCCTCCGACAGCCTCCTGACCTGGTCGTGCATGAGGGCCAGCAGCGGAGTCGCCACAACGGTGGTGCCGGGCAGCAGGGCACCGGCGAGCTGGTAGACCAGCGTCTTGCCCCCGCCGGTCGGCAGGACGGCGACCACGTCGCGGCCGGCCAGCACGGCCTCGAGGGCTTCGCGCTGGCCGGGCCGGAAGCTGGGATGCTGGGGAAACCGAGCAGCCAACTCACGGTCAAGGTCTCCGACGTCGGGCATGGAGCCCCCTCCTACCCCGCCACGCGGCGCCGCAACGCATGGTGGCTACAGTTTGTCTATGGCCGCGCACCCCGCTCCCCGGCTGGGCCGTCAGCGGCCCGCCGCCGCTGGTGTGGTCGCGGCCGCGCTGGCGTTGGGGGTCGGCGAGCTCGTGGCGGGTCTGGTGCCGGGTGCGGGCTCGCCGGTGGTCAACGTTGGCAACGCGGTGATCGACGCCGTGCCTGCCCCCGTCAAAGAACTGGCGATCTCGATCTTCGGGTTGGCGGACAAGATCGCACTGATCGTGGGGATCCTCCTGCTGGCCGCTGCCTTCGGCGCGCTGCTGGGCGTGGTCGGCGCAAGGCGCTTCGCGGCGGCGGTGGCTGGGTTCGTGGCCTTCGGCGCCCTCGGGATCGCCGCCGCCGGCAGCGACCCGCAGACGTCCGTGGTCGCCACTGCGGTCGCCGTCACCGTGGCCGTCGCCGCCGGGGTGC
>JALZLC010000222.1 GCA_030858885.1 Actinomycetota bacterium | reverse complement strand
GCGCGAGACGCCGAGGCCGTGGCGTCCGCCGCCGCCGCCCGCTTCTGGTCCTCGCGCCCTCCGCAGCTGTCGGGCCAGCTGCGCCAGCTGCTCGCCGCCGATCAGATCGACGACGCCACCGAGGTGGCCCGCCGTCCCGGCGCGGTCTGCCGCCTTACGTCGGGCAACGGGCGGATCACCGCCCACCTCGGCGACCGGCAGCTGCGCATGCCGGCCTCGCTGGCGCCGGCCATGACCTTTGTCACCGAACACCGCAGCTTTGCGGTCAGCGACCTCGCCGGCCTCCTCAACGAGACCAGCCGGACCGTGCTGGTCCGCCGGCTGGTGCGTGAGGGGCTGTTGATGGTCGCGCAGTGACGGACCGCTTCAGCTGTGCTCGAGATGCACAGTCCCATTCCGAGCCGCTGCTGGGTACCGCCTCCACGGTGCGGCGCTGGATCCTGGTCGAGCAACCCGGCCCGTGGGGCCGCCACGCGCCCTTCGACAGCAACCTGCCGCGCCGGGTTGCGACCGGCCTGCACCGGCGGGCACGCGAGGTGGGCGCGCGACTGCTGCTGATCCGCCGTTACGGCCGCTACGCCCCCGAGCGGCGCACCTGCTTCGTCGCGTCGACCACCACGGACGCCTGCTGGGTCGAACAGCTGTCCGTTGCGGATGTGGGTGACCTGCTCGACGTCGACTTCTCCCCTCTGGCCAGGCACCGCGGCGTCGGCGGCACGCCGGTCGACCAGCCGGTGTTGCTGGTGTGCACCAACGGACGCCACGATCCCTGCTGTGCCGAGTTCGGCCGCCCCCTGGCTCAGGTGCTCGCGGGCACCCATCCCGAGCTGGTGTGGGAGTCATCCCATTTCGGTGGCGACCGCTTCGCCGGCAACCTCATCTGCCTGCCCCACGGGGTGTACTACGGCCGCGTGGCGCCGGCGTCGGGACCCCCGGTCGTGGAGGACTACCGGCGGGGTCAGATCGACCTCGATCACTACCGAGGCCGCTCCTGCCACCCGTTCCTGGTCCAGGCCGCCGACGCGTTCGTGCGCCGGCACACCGGCTTGCTGGGCCTGCGTGACCTGGTGCTGGTGGGCCGCGAGGAGGCGGAGCCCGACACCGCCCGCGTCCGCTTCTCCACGCAGCGGGGGCAGCGCTTCACCGCCGTCGTCCAAGCGGTCCGGCAGGGCGAACCGCGCCTGCTCAGCTGCTCAGGGCAGCCCTCGCACGCTCCCAGCTACCGCCTGCTGAGTCTGTCGGATGCAGCCGATGACAGCGCGGAGACCGCGTGAGCCGCAGTTCGCCGGGCGTCGTAGTCTGAACCAGCTCATCGGCCGGCATGCGGGCGGGCCGAGGCTGCAACCAGAAGGGTGAGGGGTGGCGGAGCTACCGGCTGGCACCGTCACGTTCCTGTTCACCGACATCGAGGGCAGCACCCGTCGGTGGGAGGAACGGCCGCAGGCGATGTCGGCTGCGCTGCAGCGCCACGACGAGGTGCTGCGCACCGTGGTGGAGCGGCACGACGGCATGGTCTTTCGCACCGTCGGTGACGCCTTCTGCTGCGCCTTCGACAGCGTGCCGGCGGCGGTGGCCGCCGCCGTGGACGCCCAGCTCGGGCTGGCCTCTCTGGACTGGGGCGACGCCGAACCGATCCGCGCCCGGATGGCCCTGCACACCGGGCTGGCCGAGGTGCGCGAGGGCGACTACGCGGGCCAGGCCGTCACCCGCATCGGCCAAATCCTGCCCGTGGCCCACGGCGGGCAGATCGTGCTGTCGCTGGGCACCGCCGAGTTGGCCCGCGACGCGCTGCCTGCCGGCGTCGGCCTGCGCGACCTCGGCAGTCACCGCCTGAAGGACCTTCCCCGCCCCGAGCACCTGCTGCAGCTCGTCCACCCCGCCCTGCCCTCGGACTTCGGGCCGTTGCGCACGCTGTCCGCCCTGCCGACCAACGCCACGCCGCTGGTCGGCCGCCACAGCGAGGTGGCCGCCGTCATCGAGCTGCTGTACCGCGAGGACATCCGGATGGTCACGCTGACGGGGCCGGGCGGCATCGGCAAGACGCGGCTGGCCATGCAGGTCGCCGCAGAACTGCAGGACAAGTTCGCCGACGGTGCGGTACTGATCCCCTTCGCTGCCATCCGCGACGCAGCCCTGGTTGCGCCGACGATCGCGCACTCGCTCGGGGTGCGCGAGAGCGCCGGTGTGACGCCCTTCGAAAGCCTCAAGGGCTATCTGCGTGACCAGCGCACGCTGCTGGTGCTCGACGGCTTCGAGTTGGTGGCGACGGCCGGCCCCCTGGTCGCCGATCTGCTGTCAGCCGCTGGGCAGGTCAAGGTGCTGCTCACCAGCAGGGTGGTGTTGCGCGTACGCGGCGAGTACGAGCTCGGCGTGCCGCCGCTTGCCCTGCCGCCGGCCACCAGCGCCGGCACACCCGACGACATCGAGCGCAGCGCAGCGGTGCGCCTGTTCGTCGAGCGGGCGCAGGCCACCAACCCGGCGTTCTCGGTGACCCCGGCCAATGCGGCCACGGTGGCCGCCATCTGCCGCCGTCTGGAGGGCCTGCCGCTGGCCATCGAGCTGGCCGCCGCGCGCACCCGCCTTATGTCGCCGGAGGCGCTGCTGGCCCGGCTGACCAACCGCCTGGCGCTGCTGACGGGCGGCGCGCGCGACCTGCCCGAGCGGCAGCGGACCCTGCGCGCCACCATCGAGTGGGGTCACGAGTTGCTCGACGCCGACGAGCAGGCACTATTCCGCCGCCTCGCGGTGTTCGCCGGCGGGTGGGTGATCGACGCCGCCGATGAGGTCGGCAATGCCGCCGGACCTCTCGGCTTCGACGTGCTCGACGGCCTGGACTCCCTGCTCGGCAAGAGCCTCATCCGCGCGCTGCCCGGTGACGGGGAGCCGCGCTTCGCGATGCTGGAGACCATCCGCGAGTACGCGCTGGAGCGCCTGGCCGCCAGCGGTGAGCACGAGGCCACCGCGCGGGCGCACGTCAACTACTTCCTGGCCCTGGCCGAGGCGGCGAACGCCGAGCGCAGAGGTCCGCAGGAGACTGACTGGCTTGACCGGCTCGAAAGCGAGCACGCCAACCTGCGCGCCGCCCTGCAGTGGGCCGACCAGGGGGTGGACGTCGAGTGCGAACTGCGGATGTGCCGGGCGCTGGCCGACTTCTGGGTTGTGCGGGCCCATTTCAGCGAGGGCAGACGGTGGCTGGACCGTGCGGTGTCGCTGTCGGTTGGGCAGCGCACCCCGCTGCGGGCCGCACTGCTCAACGGCTCGGCGGTGCTCAACCGGGCCCGCGGCGACTGGGCCTTCGCCGAGACGCTGGCGCGCGAGGCGCTGGACGTGGAGGAGGAGTTGGGCAACGAGGCCGGGGTGGCGGCCGCGCTCAAGCACATCGGGCTGCAGCGCTACGACCAGGGCGACGAAGAGGGCGCGCGGCGCTACTTCGAGCGCGCCCTGGCCATCCGCGAGGGGGGTGACGACCGTCCTGCGATCGCCGACCTGCTCAACAACCTCGGCGTGCTCGCCCAGCAGCGCCGCGACTTTCCGCGGGCGTGGGACTACCTTGAGCGCGCGCTGACCGTGCTGCGGGGCGTCGGTGACGAGGAGGGCATCGCGCGGCTGATGATGAACCAGGGCGCCGTCGCGCTGGACGAGCGGGACATGCCGCGCGCCGCCGTCCTGCTGCGCGACGCGACGAACCGCTTCCACGCCCTGGCCAACACCTGGGACCTGGCCGACTCCCTCGAGGCGCTGGCGGCCGCCATCTCCGGTCTGGGTCATCACCGGCGTGCCGCGCGGCTGTTCGGTGCCGCCGAGGGGGTGCGGTCGGCCATCGGCGCCGTGCGGCCGCCGCCGGAGCAGAAGGCCTACGACCGCTATGTGGCCAACGCCCGAGCGGCCACGCCCGCCGCGATCTTCGACGCCGAGTGGGCCAGCGGGCGGACGATGACGGTGGGCCAGGCCGCCGAGTTCGCGCTGGCCGAGGCCGAGCCCGAGACCGACGACGAGACCGAAGCCGTGCCCGGCGATCACCCGGGAGCCGCGCCCGCAGCCGAGGTCGACGTCCACGTCGACGTCGACCTCGCCGCCGACAGTGACGCCGGCGCTTCGCAGCGCTGAGCCGCCGCTGCCGTGCTGGCGCTGCGCGACCACTGGATCTGGGACTTCTGGCTGGCGCGGCATCAGCAGCGCTACCACGCCTTCTTTCTCAAAGCGCCCAAGTCGCTCGGCGACCCGGACGCGCGCCACTGGAGTGCCCGCATCGGCCATGCCGTCTCGCGGGATCTACGGTCCTGGGAGGTGTTGCCCGACGCCCTTGGGGTTGGCGAACCCGGCGCCTGGGACGACAAGGCCACCTGGACCGGCAGCGTCGTGGCTCACGACGGGCGCTGGTACCTGTTCTATACGGGCATCAGCACCGCCGAGGATGGGCTGGTGCAGCGCATCGGTGTGGCGACCTCCGACGACCTGCTGACCTGGCACAAGCCGCTGGACCATCCGGTGCTGACCACCGACCCTCGCTGGTACGAGCAGCTGGATACCGCCGTCTGGCACGAAGAGGCCTGCCGCGATCCCTGGGTCTTCGCCGACCCGTCCGGCGGCGGCTTCCGGATGCTGTTCACCGCCCGCGTCCATTCCGGGCCACCCGACGGACGGGGCGTCATCGGGCAGGCGCGCTCGGACGACCTGCAGACGTGGGAAGCCCTGCCGCCACTGACCCAGCCAGGCGACTTCGGCCATCTGGAGGTCCCGCAGCTGGCGCCCATCGGCGACTGGTGGTACCTGGTGTTCTCCGTCTACGAGTGGGCGCACTCGGCCGCTCGCGTGCGACGCGCCTCCGCCGTGTGCGGCACCCACTACATGATGGCGCGGTCGCCGCTAGGCCCCTTCTCGCCGGCCGGAGACGAGTTCCTTTCCGGCACGCCCGAGGGGCCGTTCTACGCCGGCAAGTTGGTGGAAGGCCCCCGCGGCGAGTGGCTGTTCATGACCTGGGCGCAATTCGGCACCGGTGGCCGCCTCATCGGCGCGCTGGCCGACCCCGTGCCGGTGATCCAGGAGCCCGACGGCCGCCTACGCCTGTCGACGCAGCCAAGCCTGGACGCCGTGCTCGCCGATTACACTCAGCCGCCCGTACAGGCCAGGAGCGATCCGTGACCACGGTCGACCACAGCCCGGTGCCCCCGCCGGAACTCGCCGCCCTGAGCGACACGATCTATCGCGACGGCATCGCCGGCCTGCCCGGCGCGTTCGGACGCGCGTGGGGCCAGCAGCTGGCCACAGACGTTGCGCTGCTGTTCGACGAGGCTCGGGGCCACGACGGCGGCACCGTCAGCCGCGGTCCCAACCGCTACTACTTCGCGGTGCACCCCGAACGGCTGCGGGGGCTCGTCGACCTCGCCACCCACCCGCTGGTGACCGGGCTCAGCGAGCACATGCTCGGCGGCGACTACCAGATCGTCGAGGTGGCCTTCGACGTGCCGCTGCCGGGGGCGGTGCACCAACCGTGGCACCGCGACTTTCCCGTCCCGCCGGAGACCAAGGACGGCGGCCGGCTGTCGTCTCTGGCCTTCAACCTCACCACGGTGGACGTGACCCCTGCGATGGGCCCGTTCGAGATCGCCCCCGGCACCCAGTACGACGACTTCGACGACTTCCGGCATGGCATGTTCCCGCCGCGCACGCGCTGGCCGCGGTACGACGCCCTCCGCCAGCGCAAGTGCCCGCAGCTGGGCGACATGTCGGTCCGCACCGGCCTGGCCATCCATCGGGGGACCGCCAACGTCTCCGACCGCATGCGCCCGGTGATGGTGCTGGGCGTGGTGGCTCCCGAGGTCGACACCAGCGACGCCCACATGCTGACCGTCAGCCGCGAGTACCACCGGCAGCTGCCCGCAGCGGTGCGACATCACCTGCGCTGCACCGTGGTGGAACAGCTGGCGCCGATCACGCAGAAGCACAGCATCGAAGGCCTGGTCATGGGGGTGTGAATGGCGCAGCTCGCCCCGCTTGACCTGGCCGCGCTGGACGCGGTGACCGCTCCGTTCGGTTACAGCCGCACCTTGCCGCGTGACGCCTACACCAGCGCCGCGCTGTTCGACTGGGAGCAGACGCACCTGCTGGTCGGCGCGTGGGTCTGCGTCGGGCGCGCCGGCGAGCTGGCCTCGCCCGGCCTGCAGCGTGGCGTCCTGGTCGGCGACCAGCCCGTGCTCGTCGTGTGCGACCGAGACGGACGGTTGCGGGGATTCGCCAACACCTGCCGGCACCGCGGCTCGGAGCTGCTGGCCTGCGGATCGACGGCCGTCGCTGGGGTGATCCGCTGCCCGTACCACGCGTGGACCTACGGGCTGGACGGGCGCCTGCGCGCAGCTCCCGGATTCCGCGGGCGAGGCGACTTTGACTCCTCCGAGCTGGGTCTTGCAACCGTGCCGGTGGCGACCTGGGGTGGTTGGCTGTTCGTGAACGCCGACGGCGAGGCGGCGCCGCTGGCAGCGCACCTCGGGAGGCTGGTCGACCTGCTCGCCGGCTACTCGCCCGAACGCCTTGTGGTCGCCGCCGAACACGACTACCTGGTGGCGGCCAACTGGAAGGTCGTCGCCGAGAACTACCACGAGTGCTACCACTGCTCGTCCATCCATCCCGAGCTGTGCGTGGTGAGCTCGCCCGACAGTGGCGGCAGCGACGAGGCGGACGGCACCTGGACCGGCGGGTGGATGGCGCTGCGCGACGGTGCCGACACCATGTCGTTGTCGGGACGCAGCGCCGGCGTGCCGCTGTCTGACCTTGAGGACGAGGAACGCCGCGTCGTGCGCTATGTCGATCTGGTGCCTGGCTTGCTCATCAGCGCGCACCCCGACTACGTGCTCACCCACCGGCTTGAGCCCGTCGCCGTGGACGCCACCCGGGTGGTGTGCCAGTGGTTGTACCCGCCGGAGGCGATCACCCAGCCCGGCTTCGACCCCGCGGACACGGTCGAGTTCTGGGACACCACCAATCGCCAGGACTGGCTCGCCTGCGAACGGGTCCAGCGTGGCCTGCGCTCCCGCGGCTACCGCCCTGGCCCCCTGTCGTCGGAGGAGACCTCGGTCTACCGGCTGCTGTGCCTGCTGGCAGACGCCTACCGCTGCGGCCGGCTGCGCCCTCGCCGCGCCGCTGCTCCCGCCTGAGCCCCTGCCACCGTGGTCACCTGCGGACCTGCCAGCGGCGCTGCACGTCGCGGGCACGATCAGGTCGGTTGCTGGTGACGCCGTCGACGCCCGCGTCAAGCACGGCCGTCATGGTGGCGCCGTCGTCGACCGTGTACGCGTGGACTCGCAGGCCGCGGCGGCGCGCGCCCGCGATCAGGCCCGGTCGCTCCAGGACGTCGGCAGCGTGCATCACGATCCCTCGCAGCCCGACGGTGGCGACGTCGGCGTCAAGCCGGGCGAAGGTGGCGGGTGCCTCGCCCCTGCGGTAGATCAGCGCCAGCCCCGGCACCGGGTCGCGAGCGTGATAGCTGCGCAGCGCGTCGAGGTCGAACGACAGCATCAGCACCCGCCGGGTACGGACCCGCCGGTCCGACCACGGCGGCGTCGCCTCCAGGACACGGGCGACGGCGTCTTCCAGGCCGTCGTTGGCCGAGGGGCGTTTGAGCTCCAGCATGAGCCCCGTGCGCCGGCCAGCCGTCCGCAGCGCCCCCGCAAGCGTCGGCAGCCGTTCGCCGGTGTAGCGATTGGCGAACCAGGCGCCGGCATCCAGCCTTGCCAGCTCGGCGACGGTGAAGTCGGCGACGGGAAAGGCCGGACCACCGTCGTTGCGGGCACGATTCGGGTAGACCGTCGCCACGTCCGTGGTGCGCTGCAACGACAGGTCGTGCAACAGCACGGGCGTGCCGCCCTTGGCCACCTGCACGTCGATCTCGATCCATGGCGCCTTGGCGATGACGGCTCGGCGGATGGACGCTCGGGTGTTCTCCGGCGCCCCCGCCGAGTGACCGCGGTGCGCGATCACGGCGCCGCGCTCACCCTCCGCCTGGACCGCCACGTGATCCACAGCGGGCGCGGCTCGCAGCCC
>JALZLC010000208.1 GCA_030858885.1 Actinomycetota bacterium | reverse complement strand
CCACCTGGCTGGCGAGTGCCAGCAGTGCATCCGCAACGGCCGTCGGGTCGACGAGCGGGTGGAAGTGATTCGCGTCGAGTCGGACAACCGGCCAGCCACGAGCCTCGGCGATACGCGCCGGCACGTCGTACACGTCGCTGAACCGCAGATAGCCGCAGCGCACGGACGACCAGGCAGCGGGGATCGTCATCGCCTCGGTGAAGTAGTCCAAACCCCTTGGCCGCAACCCGGCGACGAGGCGTTCCCGAACGGCCACGTCGGGCACCAGGGCGCTGAGGTCGTCGGACGACCAGGAGGGAAACGCCCGTCCCGCCGCGAGATCAGCGGCCAGCGGCGCTACCGAGGCCGGGTGCTCCATCCCGATCAGGTCGAGCCGGTTGGCGCCGTCGACGGGTAACCCGGCGTCGGCGAACAACGCCACCACGGGCGGTGGCGTGAGTGCGGCAGCCAGCTGTGGGAGCAACGGTCCCGCGCCGCTGTGGCCGGCGAGCACCACCGGGCCGTCCAGGTTCGCCGCAGCGGCAGCCACCGAGGCTGCGTGCTGCGGGGACCATGGTGTCCGACCGTCGTCGCGCAGGTCGGGCACGACGACACGACAGCCACGCTCGCGCAGCACGCCAGCGACCAGCTCCCAGGTATCCGGGCCGGTCAGGGGGCTGTGCACGAGGACCCACCCGTAGGCCGCGACACTGGGCTGCATGGCGACAGCCTATCGACCGGTGTGAAAGTCCTGGCTGGTCAGCGCGTACACCGCGCCATCGCCGACAAGCCCGGCTGGACGAGCAGGCTGCCGCCCGCCTCGCTCGACTCCCGACTGGACGCGACGAGTCCTCGTCCTCAGGCATGGGTGTCGCCTGCCGTCCGCCGCACCGGCAGTCCTGCCGCGGTCATGGCGTCTTTGACCTCGCCGATGCGGCAGTGCCCGAAGTGGAAGATGGAGGCGGCCAGCACCGCGGAGGCACCAGCCTTGATGCCGGCGATCATGTGGTCGGGCGTGCCCGCACCGCCCGAGGCGATCACCGGCAAGTTGACGGCGGCGGTCACGGCCCGCAACAGTTCCAGGTCGAAGCCCGTCTTGGAGCCGTCGCGATCCATCGACGTCAGCAGGATCTCCCCCGCGCCCCGCCGTTCGCAGTCGGCGGCCCACTCGACCGCGTCGCGGCCGGTGGGCGTGCGGCCCCCGTGCACCACCACCTCCCAGGACCGCATTCCCGGGCTGCGCCCTGGACCAGTGCCGGCCCTGGCGCGGGCGTCGATCGCCGCGACCACGCACTGCGAGCCGAAGGCGTCGGCGGCCTCGGACAGCACCTGAGGGTGCGCCACCGCGGCGGAGTTCAGCGACACCTTGTCCGCTCCGGCCCGCAACAGTCGCCGGACGTCATCGGTGCTGCGCACCCCCCCGCCGACGGTGAGCGGGATGAACACCTGCTCGGCGGTGGCGGCCACCACGTCGTAGATGGTCTCGCGGTCGTCGCTTGAAGCGGTGATATCGAGAAAGACGAGCTCGTCGGCGCCCTCGGCGTCATAGGTGCGGGCCATCTCCACCGGGTCACCCGCGTCGCGCAGGTCGACGAACTGCACCCCTTTGACCACCCGGCCGGCATCGACGTCCAGGCAGGGAATGACCCGGGCGCTGAGCGTCATCGCCGACCGTCCTGGAGCACCTCGAGCGCCTGTGGCAGCGAGAAGCGGCCGGCGTACAGCGCCTTGCCGACGATTGCGCCGTCGACACGTGGATGAGCGCGGCGCAGGGCACGCAGGTCATCCAGCGACGAGACGCCGCCGCTGGCGGTGACCCTCGCCGACGTCGCGTCGGCGACTTCGCACAACCGCGCCAGGTTGGGGCCGGACAGCATGCCGTCGCGGGAGATGTCGGTGAACACGAAGCGCAGCACCCCCATCAGGGTGAAGCGGTGCAGCGCGTCGAACAGGTCCCCGGAGCCCGTCGTCCAACCACGCGCCTTGAGGGTCGTGCCGTCGGCGTCCAAGCCGACCGCGACCTTGTCCCCGTGCGCTGCGACGGCAGCCGCGACGAAGGACGGCTCCTCCAGCGCCATCGTGCCGAGCACCACCCTGCTGGCGCCGTAGGCCACCGACTCGTCGAGGTCGCGCATCGAGCGCACACCACCGGAGGCCTGCACCGGCACACCGGTGGCCTCGACGATGGCGGCGATGAGGTGGCGGTTACGGGCCTCGCCGTCGAAGGCGGCGTCGAGATCGACAACGTGCAGCCACTGGGCGCCTGCCGCGGCGAACCCCAGGGCGACCGCCACCGGATCGTCGTCGTAGACCGTCTCTTCCTCGGCGCGTCCCTGGACGAGGCGAACGGCGCGGCCGCCGCGGATGTCGACGGCCGGGTAGAGGGTGAAGGGCATCTTGGGTCCTACGCCGCTCGCACGAAGTTGGCCAGCAGGCGCGCGCCGACGTCACCGGACTTTTCGGGATGGAACTGGGTGCCCACCACCGAGCCGACGCGCACGACGCTGGGGAAACCCGGCCCGTACTCGGTGGTGGCGACGACGTGGGCGTCGTCGGTCGGGTCCGCGGCGTAGGAGTGGACGAAGTAGGCCTGCTGCCCGTCCACGCCCTCCAGCAGCGGATCACTGCCAACGGCCCGGACGGTGTTCCAGCCCATGTGCGGCACGGTCACGGTCGGCGGCAGGCGCCGGACCTGCCCGGCCAACAGTCCCAACCCGGAGGTGCCTGGGTCCTCCTCACTGGCGTCGTACAGGATCTGCATCCCCACACAGATGCCCAGCAGCGGGCGTCCGTCGTCGACCCAGCGGCCGACCAGGCCCTCCAGCCCGGCATCGCGGAACTGCCGCACGCATTGACCGAAGTGGCCGACTCCGGGCACGACCAAGGCATCGGCGTCCCCTGCGAGGGCAGCGTCACCCGTGACGGCGACGGTGGCGCCGGCACGCTCCAGTGCCCGCTGTGCCGAACGCAGATTGCCGGCGCCGTAGTCGAGGATCACGATGCGCAGGGGCTCCACCTTCGAGACCCTAGCCGTATCCACAGGCGGCAGCAGCACGGTCGCCCTGATGGACCACCTGCCATCGGTGGCGCGCTGCGCATGAGCTAGAGGCTGCCCTTGGTCGAGGGGACGCCGGTGCCGGTCACGGCCACCGCTCGTCGCAGCGCCACCGCCGCGGCCTTGAACACCGCCTCCTGGATGTGGTGGCTGCCCTCGCCGGCCAGCCGTTGCACATGCAGGGTGATGCGTGCGTTGGCCACGACCGACTCAAAGAAGTGCTTGGTCAACGTCGTCTCGTAGCTGCCAACCAACTCCACCGGTGTGTCGGCGTCGTACACGAGATACGGACGCCCCGACAGATCGACGGCGACGCGGACGAGGGCCTCGTCGATGGGCACCGTGGCATCACCGAAGCGCTCGACACCGGCCTTGTCCCCCAGCGCCTCGGCCAGGGCTTGGCCGAGCGCGATCCCACTGTCCTCCACCGTGTGGTGGGCGTCGACCTGCAGGTCGCCGTCGGTCCGCAGGGTCAGGTTGAAGCGTCCATGACGGCCGAGCTGGTCGAGCATGTGGTCGAAGAAGGGCACACCCGTGGCGATGTCGGTGCTGCCGCTGCCGTCCAGGTCCAGACGGACCGTCACCGTCGTCTCCCTGGTGGCACGCTCGACCTGGGCAAGGCGACGCCGGTCGGTCACAGCGACTCCTTCATCGCGGCCAGGAACGCGTCGTCGTCGGACTTGGTGCCGACCGACACGCGCAGGCAGCCCTGCAGGCGTGGCTGGGTCGAGAAGTCGCGCACCAGCACGCCGCGCGACAGCAAGCGGTCGAAGAGATCGGGGACGGCAGTACGGAACAGCAAGAAGTTGGCCGACGACGGCCACACGATCACGCCGTCCAGCGCGGCGAGGGCGTCGTGGAGTCGGTCACGCTCGCTGGACAGCGCCGCGACGTGGGCGGTCACCTGGTCGGCCAACTCCACAGCCACCAGGCCGGCTGCCTGGGTCAGCGCGTCCAGGTGATAGGGCAGGCGCACCTTGCGCAGGTCGTTGATCACCCAATCGTGGCCCAGCAGGTACCCCAGCCGCAGCCCGGCCAGCCGCCAGGCCTTGGAGAACGTGCGGCACACCACCAGGCGGGGCAGCTCGTCGAGCAGCCCCACCGCTGACTGCCCGCCGAACTCGACGTAAGCCTCGTCGACGATCAGCAGGGCGCGGCTGTGGTCATGCAGCGCCCGGATGGTGTCCGGGGCCAGCGTCATCCCGGTCGGGTTGTTGGGGTTCGCCACGCAGACCAGCGCTGGGTCGTGCCTGGTAACGGCGGCGACTGCGGCGGACGCCGACAGCTGGAAGTCCTCGTCGAGGTCGGCGGTCACGACCGGCGTTGCGGCCACGCGCGCGATCAGCGGATGGGCAGAGTAGCCGGGGCGCAGCAGCAGCAACGGCCGGCCCGGCCCACCGTAGGCCTGGAACAGCTGCAGCAGCACCTCGTTGGAGCCGTTGGCCGCCCACACCCGCTCGGGCGGCAGACCGAAGCGCCCGGCCACCGCGGTGCGCAGCTGCCACGCCCGCCGGTCGGGATAGCGTTGCAGCTCCATCTCCTGCACCCGTTCGGCCAGCCGCACGCTGAACGCCGCCGGAGGCGGCCACGGGGTCTCGTTGGTGTTCAAGCGGACGGCGACATCCAGCTGCGGAGCCCCGTACGGCTCCAGGTCGGCCAGATCGGCGCGGACCGGCACCGGTTGACCGGTAACCATGGTCACGACTCCACGATCTTGAGTCCTGCCGCTTGGCTACTTGAGGACAGGCGTACCTGCACCGCGCGCACGTGGGCGGGCAGGTCCTCAGCGGCTCCGAGTGCTGCCACCACCGGGGCCAACTCGGCCAGCGACGAGGCGTCGTACTGCACCCAGTTCACCGGAACGTAGAAGTCGTCGGTGCGCAGCCCCCCGGTGAACCGAGCGGTGCCCCCCGTCGGCAGTGTGTGGTTGGGACCGGCGCAGTAGTCGCCGAGCGAGACGGGCGTGTGCGGCCCGACGAACACCGCTCCCGCCACGCGGACCTGGGCGGCGACCGAGGCCGAGTCGGCGGTCTGCACCTCCAGGTGCT
Organism: Actinomycetota bacterium; assembly: GCA_030858885.1. The sequence goes on along the minus strand of JALZLC010000208.1, from coordinate 10,633 downwards.
CGGCCGCGAACGCATCGGCGACGGCGACGGCATGGTCCAGGTCATCGACCAGCGCCACGGCGCCCTGGCCGGCGAAGGCGGCACGGATGCGTTCGGCGTGACGCGCGGCCCCGACCTCGGTGACGAGGACGGCCTCAACGGCTTCCACGAGCGCGGTGGACGGCGTGATCAGCAGGCACGTCGCCAGAGGGTCGTGTTCTGCTTGCGCCACCAGATCGGCCGCGATCGCGCGAGGGTCTGCGGTGTCGTCGGCGATGATCGCGACCTCGGTCACGCCAGCATGCGCGTCGGTGCCGCAGGCGCCGTCGGCCGCGACCATCTGCTTGGCCTCGGCCACATACACGTTGCCGGGGCCGACGACCTTGTCGCAACGCGGCACCGTGGCCGTGCCGTAGGCCATGGCGGCGATCGCCTGCGCCCCGCCGACGCGCAGGATGCGGTCGGCGCCGGCCAGGGCCGCCGCCGCGAGGATCACCGGGTTGACCCGGCCATCACGACCGGGCGGCGTGCACAGGACGACCTCGTCGACGCCGGCCACGCGCGCCGGCACGACGGTCATCAGGACGGTCGACGGGTACGCCCCACGACCTCCCGGGACGTACACCCCGACCCGGCGCAGCGGACGGTGCGTCACGCCCAGCACCGCGCCGTTACGCTCGGCGCGCCAATCCCGGGGCCGGGCCTGCTCGTGGAACCAACGGATCTGTTCGGCTGCGCGTTCCAGCGCGACCTGCAGCGCAGGGTCGAGCGCGTCGAGCGCGGCCTGGGCTTCTTCCGCGGCGACCTGCAGACCTCCGGCGCCGTCCCATCCGTCGAGTTCGTGGGTGTGGCGGGCGACGCCGGCGTCCCCGTGCGCGCGAACGTCCTCCACGATCGCGCGGGCCGTCGCCCGTGCGGCCAGGACCGTCTCGGCCGAGGCGCGCGGTAGCCGCCCGGACACGTCGGCACGGTCGCCACGCAGATCAAGCAAGGTCAGCACCGGCCGCACTGTATCCAGCCGTTGTCGTCGCGACATCAGTTCGGTCTCCGACGGGGCAGTTCGGTCTCCGACGGGGCAGTCGATCTCCGGCAGGGTGCGTGGGCTTGCCGGCACGTAGCCTGGATCGGGATGGAACTTCCCTTGTTCCCTCTTCATCTCGTCCTGTTCCCGGGGCGACCCTTGCCGCTGCACCTGTTTGAGCTGCGATACCGCGAGATGCTGGCCGATTGCCTGCGCGCTGACCGGCGCTTCGGCGTGGTGGCCATCCGTGGAGGTTCCGACGTCGGGCGTGCGGCCGACGTCTTCAGCGTCGGAACGATCGCCGAGATCGAGGACGTCGAGCGCTTCGATGACGGCCGCGCACGCATCGTGACGCGGGGGGTGCAGCGCTTCAGCATCGACGCAATCGTGCCGGGCCATCCGTATCTGTGCGCGCGAGTCCGCCCGCTGGAGGAGGCGCCGGCCGTGGCCGCGGATACTGGACGCGCGGAGGCGCTGCGCCGAGTCCTGCTGCCCTACCTGGCAGAGCTCGGCGCCCCTGACGAGCTGTTGCGCCGGATTCCCTCCCGCCCAGCGGAGCTGGCATGGCTGGCGGCAGCCGCCTTGCAGGTCGAGATTCCCGAGCAGCAACGGTTGTTGGAGCTGGACAGCTGCAGCCAGCGGCTGGAGGCGACCCTGGAAGCCTTACGCCGTGAAGCCGGACTGATGCGCCACTTCGGCACCGTCGGATCTCTGCGCCCACCCGGACCCGCCGGCGCCGATCTCAACTAGCTGCCCAACCAGCGAAGCCGTCGCGCACCACATCAGGCACCGACCGCCGCCACCAGTGGCAGGTCGACGACCATGCCCTCTGCCGCGCCCGCCACTGACAGGCCTGGACGCCGTTGGGCGGCCACCATCTCGTCGACGGCCCCGTCGACGCGATTGGGCTCGTGGTGGAACAGCAGCAGCGTCCCCACGCGGGCGGTCTGCGCCAGATCCGCCGCATAGTCAGCCGCACAGTGGCCCCAGTCCAGCCGTGCCGGCAGCTCGGTGGCGGTGTACTGGGCGTCGTGGATGAGCACGTGGGCATCGGCGGCCAACGTCAACGCCGCTTCGTGGCACACCCCGAAGCCTCGAGCGCCCGGGCCGAACGCGGTCGGGCAGTGGTCGGGCAGGTACGCGATGGTGGCGCCTCCGGCGCTGACCCGGTAGCCGTACGTTCGTCCACCTTTGTGCGGGATCTCGACGGCGGTCACGTCGAATCCCTCCACCGTGTAGGCACCCGGCTCGATGCCCTCGAAGCGCCACCGGCCCCGCAGCTGGGTCGGCGTGATGGGGAAGTGCGGCGGCGACAGCGCCTTGGACAGCACGTCAGCGGCTTCGCCCTGAGCGGGCATCAGGAGCGTGACCTGGGCGTCCGCTCGGTCCCCTGCGGCGAAGAACGGCAGTCCTTGGGTGTGGTCCCAATGCAGATGCGTCAGCAGGATGGAGCCCCGAAACGCCGCCCCGGCGAGCTCGGCGGTCAGGCGCCGGATGCCGGTGCCGGCGTCCAGCACCAGGGTGGGCGGATGCCCGTCATGGGCCAGCGCGACGCACGAGGTGTGGCCGCCGTAGCGTAAAAAGTCCGCGCCACAAGCAGGCGTGGAGCCACGAACGCCATGGAAGGTGATCCGCATCGCGGATCAGCGCTGGTCGCCGCGGCGGCCACGGCCCAGCTCTTCCAGCGCCTCGGGGTCGATCTCGTCGCCGTTCACCGCAGCCACGCGACAGTTGGTTGCTGCCCGCAGCGTCGCGGTGCGCCGACCGCCCTCCAGCACAGCGAGCTCCCCGAGGACGGCACCAGGGCCCACCTCGCTGACTGGCTCGCCGTCGATCTCGACCCCCAGGACGCCGTCAAGGAGCAGGAACAGCTCGTCGCCCGGCTGGCCCTGCTCGACGAGCGTCTCGCCGCGGGACAGCCTGCGCATCCGCGGCCGAGCGGCGGGGTTCATGATCGAGCGGGACAGCTCACGCTCCAGTGCGGTCTCGATGGCGGTGACCAGGGCAGGCGAATCCTGATCGCCCCACGGGGTGTGGACGCCGAACGCCTCCCGCTGCCAGGTCTGAAAATCGATCGTGCCGCTCTTGGCGGTCAGCTTGCCTTGGTCGTCGTAGACCCAGTGGCGCGGGAACGGGCTGGCGCCCACGAGACTTGGTTCCGATCGGCCATCAGCGTGCAGGGTGAGCTCGAGGGTGGTCCAGGCGACGGGGGCCACGATCTGCACGAACGGCTTGTGCCGGACTCGCCGTGGTGCGGGCATGCCCGTACGTCCTCCCGCCGTCTGACGGAAGCGGACCCAGCCATCGCCGACCTCGGGATCAGGGCGGCGGTCGGGGAAGGGTACCGCCTGCACCGTCATACCGGCCCCGCCGAGCCGGATCTTCGTCACGCCGATCCGCCCACCTCCCTCCTGCCCGAAGTCGGTGATGCGGCCGTCAGCGTCGACCTCGATCCAGGCACTCAGGAAGTTGGCGAACCGGAAGCGGTCCGCGGCTCGCAGTGCCTCGAGATCGTCGATCTCATCCGGCAGCGGGTCGTCGTAATGGGCGAACCCCACCTCGAAGGGCAACTTGGTCATGCCCTGGACCGCCTGTGAAGGGATCCAAGAGATCGACGTGACGGAAGTGTCGTAGCGCATCGCATTATCCTTTCGTCCAGCCGCTCCCGCGGCGGCGGACAGCACTGCGGCGGCTGATGGACCTCCATAGCGGATCCCGCCCGCCGCTATGGCGCCGCATCCTACGGCGCGCGGATCGGCGATGTCGACCGGTCATGGGACATGATGTCGTGGCCATGGACAGCAACCAGCGGGGCGGGCACCCTCGGCGGTGGTTGGTGGCGCTGCGGGCGCTCACCGACGTCCTTGCCAATCCCCAGCTGCGGCGCCTGCAGCTGGCTTGGACCGGTTGCATCACCGCCGAATGGGCGCAGATCGTGGCACTCGGCGTCTACGCGTTCCGGGAGCAGGGCGCCATCGGCGTCGGCGTCGTCGGCCTGATCCGGACGCTGCCAGCGGCGATCATCGGACCGTTCGCTGCGAGCCTGGCTGACCGCTACCGCCGGGAGATGGTGTTGAGCACCGTGTTGGCCCTCCGGGCAGTCACGCTCGCCGGCGCCGCCGTTGCACTCTGGGTCGGTGCGCCGGCGCTCCTGGTGTACGGGCTCGCGGCAGCCGACGCGGTGGTCTACACGCTGTTCTGGCCCGCCCAGTCCGCGCTGCTGCCCTCGCTGGCCCAGTCGCCGGAGGAGTTGACCGCCTGCAACGTCACGTCGACCACGGTGGAGAACCTCGGCACGCTGGTCGGACCCATGTTGAGCAGCGTCTTGCTGCTCCTCGCGGGCGTCCCGTCGGTGTTCGCCGTGGCCGCCGTGCTCCTGGCGCTGTCCGCCATCGTGGTCGCCCGCATCCGAACGGATGGAACGCTGCGCACCTCAGGGGAGCAACACCTGGCCACCGCCGAACTCCTGGCGGGCTTCCGCACCTTGGCTCGGGAAGCCCGCCCGCGCCTGGTGGTGCTGCTGTACCTGGCGCAGACCTTCTGCGTTGGCGCCCTGACCGTGCTGATCGTGGTCATGGCCATCGAGTTGCTCGGGCTCGGTGAAGCGGGCGTGGGGTACCTCAACGCGGCGGTCGGTGCCGGCGGGCTGGTGGGGGCGCTGGCAACGGTGGCGCTGGTGGGCCGCCGGCAGCTCGCACTCCCGTTCCAGGCCGGCCTGATCGTGTGGGGCGTCGCACTGGCCGCGATCGGCGCCCTGCCCAGCCGGGTCACCGCGGTGGCCATGGTCGCCGTCGTGGGCTCCGCCAACGCCCTGATCGACGTCACGGCGCTTACCGTGCTGCAACGCATCGTCTCGCAACACGTGCTGGCCCGGGTGCTCGGCGTCTTCGAGGGACTGTGGTGGGGCATGCAGGGCCTCGGCGCGATGGCGGCATCCCTGGTGGTGACGCAGTGGGGAGTTCGCGCCAGTCTGGTGGCGACCGGCACGCTGCTGGCCATGGCGGCGGTGCTGGCGAGCCGGGCGCTTGGACGCATCGACGACGACGCGCACCCGCCACAGCCACAGCTCGAGCTGTTGCGAGGCGTGCCGTTGTTCGCGTCGCTGCCAGTGCTCGTCCTCGAACGGTTGGCGTTCACGGTCCGGCCCGTCAGCGCCGGGCACGGCACCACGCTGGTGCGCCGAGGTGACGATGGCGACCACTTCTATGTCATCGTGCAAGGACAGGTTGAGGTGACGGCACCGCAGCTGCATCGGACTCTGGGGCCCGGCGATTTCTTTGGCGAGATCGCCCTCCTGCGCGGCGTGCCGCGAACCGCAACCGTGACGGCCAAGACTGCTGTCGAGCTGTTGACCCTTGAACGCCAGCAGTTCATCAGCGCGGTGGTGGGGCACGCACCCAGCAAGGCGGCCGCCGAAGCCGTGGTCGTCGCTCGGCTCGACTGAACAGGATCGGAGACCGCGTGGAAGATCCGCTGGGGATGCCTCCGGAGGCGATGCGCCAGATGGGGTACCGCGCGGTCGACTTCTTGGTCGACCGTCTGGTCGACCCGCACGCCGTGCCGGCCACCCGCGGCGCTTCCCCGAAGGAGATGGCCCGGCAGGTCGACGCGACGCAGCCGGCGCAAGGCCAGGACTTCGACTCCATCCTGGATGACCTGGGGCGCAACGTGCTGCCCTTCGCCAGTCGCTGCGACCACCCGGCGTACTTCGCGTTCGTTCCCGGGTCGGGAACCTGGCCCGGTGCCCTGGGCGACCTCATCGCCAGCGCGCTCAACATCTACGCCGGCTCGTGGCAGGAATCCGCCGGCCCCAGCTCGGTCGAACTGGTGGTGCTCGACTGGTTCAAGCAGTGGATCGGTTACCCAGCCGAGGCGGCGGGCGTGCTGGTCAGCGGCGGGTCGGCGGCGAACATGACCGCCCTGGCGTGCGCCAGGGAGGCGCGGCTCGGTGCGATGTCCGATCGTGCCGTGGCGTACATCTCGGACCAGGCGCACTCCTCGATGGTGCGGGCGGCGCGAGTGCTGGGCTTCCGGCCCGACCAGGTCCGGGTCTTGCCGGTCGACGACGACTTCCGCATGCGGCCCGACACGCTGGTCCCGGCGATGGCCGCTGACCGGCTGGCCGGCCGCCGGCCGTTGTTCGTCGCGGCCAGCGCAGGCTCGACCAACACCGGCGCCGTCGATCCGCTGCTCGAACTGGCCGCTGTGTGTCGAGAGCAGAATGTGTGGTTCCACGTCGATGCTGCCTACGGCGGCTTCGCGGCGCTGACCGAGCGGGGTCGGCGCTTGCTGTCGGGCATCGAAGCCGCCGACTCCATCACGCTCGACCCCCACAAGTGGCTGTACCAGCCGTTCGAGTGCGGCAGCCTGCTGGTCCGCGACGGGGATCTGCTGCGCCGAGCGTTCGAGATCACGCCGGACTATCTCAAAGACGCTCAAGCGGCGACCGGCGAGGTCAACTTCGCCGATCTCAGCATTCAGCTGACCCGGATGAGTCGAGCCCTGAAGCTGTGGGTGTCGTTGCGCTACTTCGGCATCGACGCCTTCCGTGCCACGGTGGACCGCTGCCTGGACCTGGTGGGCCATGCGCAGCAGCGAATCACCGACAGTGCGGATCTGGAGTTGCTGCGCCCCGCCAGTCTGGGGATCCTGTGCTTCCGGCGCAGCTTTTCGGATACCGACGACGAGGACGAGATCGCCCGTCGCAACGCCGCCTTGGTGGCGGCGTTCGCCGAGACCGGCCTGGGCCTGGTGTCCTCGACGCGGCTGCGCGGCCGCTACGCGATCCGGCTGTGCGTGCTCAATCACAGCAGCGGCAGCGACGACATCGAGCGGGTGCTGGGATGGTTCGAGACGTCGACCCCTGACCCTGTCGCCCCGGCGTCGGTGAAGGCGCTCGCCCCCGAACGGCACATGCCGGTCGACCGGACCTGGCTGGGCTACCCGCCGGTGGCGGTGGCGACCTTGCGAGCGCTGCCGTTGTTCGCCGAGCTGTCCGACGACGACCTCGAGCGCGTCGGCCGCGCCGCCGAGGTGCGGGTCGCGCCGGCCGGAGAGGAGGTGATCCGGCGCTGGGATGCCGCACGCGACTTCTATGTCATCATCGACGGCACCATGGCGGTGCACGTCGAGAGCCGCCACGTCCGCGATCTCGGAACTGGCGACTTCTTCGGTGAGCTGGCCGCGCTGGATTGGGGAGCCAGCTTCGGTTACGCCCGGCTGGCAACGGTCACGGCGATCAGTGACGCGCTCCTGTTGATGCTTCCGGGGGCGACCCTCAACGAGCTGGTGCGCGAGTTCCCCGGCATCGAGACGCAGATCCGCCACGCGGTGGCCGAGCGTCTGCCGCAGTCGTGACGGACTCGATGGTCACCCGCTGCTGGTGGGCGACGTCAGATCCGGCGTACCTCGCCTACCACGACGACGAGTGGGGGCGGCCGGTCACCGACGACCGGGCGCTGTTCGAGAAGCTGTGCCTGGAGGGCTTTCAGGCCGGCCTGTCGTGGCTGACGATCTTGCGCAAGCGCGAGCAGTTCCGCGAGGCGTTCGCCGGCTTTGATCCCACCGCGGTCGCCGCGTTCGGGCCTGACGACGAAGCCCGGCTGCTCGCCGACCCGGGCATCGTTCGCAACCGCGCCAAGATCGCGGCGACGATCGGCAACGCCCGCGCCGCGCTGGACGTCGCGTCCTTGCGCGACGTGGTGTGGGCGTTCGCGCCGGATCCCGGCCCACCGCGGCGCTCGCCGGCAGACGTTCCAGCCGTCACCCCTGAGTCGACCGCGCTCAGCCGCGAGCTCAAGCGCCTCGGCTTCCGCTTCGTGGGGCCGACGACGGTGTACGCCTTCATGCAGGCGATGGGGCTGGTCAACGACCATCTCGACGACTGCGTCGCCCGGGCCACCTGCGCCAGCGAGCAGGCCGCCGTGCGCAGCGCCCTTAGCCCACCTGATCGGTCGGGCGGATCAGCACCTCGTTGACGCTGACGTGCGGTGGCTGCGTGACGGCGTAGACCACACCGGCGGCGATGTCGGCCGACTGCAGCGGACGCATCCTGGTCACCCGTTCCTTGACCCGCTGCTTGCTCTCGGCGTGGGTGATGTGATCGCTCAACTCGGTCGCCACCGCTCCCGGCTCGACCAAGGTCACGCGCACGCCCCGCGCGGTGACCTCCTGGCGCAGCGACTCCGAGAAGGCGTTGACGGCCCACTTCGAGGCGTTGTAGACGCCCGACCCTTCCCTGGCGAGGCGCCCCGCCACCGATGACACCTGCACGATGTCGCCCGACCCCTGCTCCACCAGCCGCGGCAGCGCCGCGTTTGTGACATACATCAGGCCCAGCACGTTGGTCTCGATCATGCGGCGCCAGTCACTGGTGTCGGCATCCAGGATCGGTCCCAGCAACATGACCCCGGCGTTGTTGACGACGATGTCCAGACCGCCCAGGTCCGCGCGTGTGCGGCCAACCGCGTCGTGCGCCTGCTGCTCCTGCGTGACGTCCAGATCAAGGGTCAGCGCGCGGCCGCCGCCGGCGCTGATCTTGTCCGCCAGCGCGTCGATGCGGTCGACACGCCGGGCGCCGATCGCCACCGCCGCGCCCTCGGCGGCCAGCGCCAACGCCGTCGCCTCACCGATGCCCGACGAGGCGCCGGTCACCAGCGCCACCTTGCCTGCAAGTCGTGGATTCGCCATGCCTGCCACCCTAATGCGTCAGGCGGCGACGGGGACGGGCAGCGGCACGGCCTGCGGCTCGGGCGCGGCCGGGGACGACCAACCAAAGTAGCTCTGCAGCGTGGGCTTGAACGCGTTGTAGCGCAGGTCGCGGCGCACCAGGTTCAGCCCGATGCAGTACTTGCTGCAGCGACTGCTGCGAATCCCCCGGCGCTGGAGCACCCGGTCCGCGGTGCCGCGACCACGCTCGGACTTGACCTCGACGATGAGCCACTGGCCCGGGGTGGCGACCGCGGCGTCGTCGCCCCGCTGGAACTCCAGGTCATAGTCGATCGTGACCCGCTCCGGGCTGTGCTTGCCGACCAGGGTGACGCGGCGGTAACGCATGGCCAGCTGTGCCGACAGTTCGTGGTCAAAGACCTGGTCGTACACGTCCTGAAAGCAGCGTTGCACGAAGGCCTGAGCCGCTGCGGTGACCCCGCCGTGCTCGTCGGGCCGGTACACCATTCGTTGCTTGATGGTGCGGTCACGCGTGCCCTTGAGCTTGACCTCGAAGTAGCACAGGCCTGTGTCGAGATACTGGCGGGAGCGCACCTTGAACCGCCGGCGCTTGCCCTGGGCGTGCTGGTGGTAGGCGGCCAGCGCCTCGGAGTCGAAGTACACCGTCGAGTAGCTGAAGGCCGTGCGCCCCTCGATATCCAGGACGTCGAAGTGCTCGCCGAGCTCGCCGAGCGCCGCCGAGAAGTCAGCGGCGTCGACCAGGTACTTGTTCTCCTGCCGGTGCATCAGCGCCGCCCGGTCGTTGAGCTGCTCCAGCGACACGCGGTCCAAGCCGGCCAGTTGGTCGGTCCCAAGAGCGGTCATGCCGGCACCTTCTGCAGGTCGGCACCGTGGGGAGCCGACGAGCTCGGCCGCTCGATGTACTGGACCTCGAGCTCCATCGTGTCGCGCACGAAGTCGATGGCCGTGACGGTGCTCTCCAAGACCTCCGCGCCGAGCCGCTGCTCGAGGGTCGCCCGTAGCGCCGCCGAGTTCGTGTGCACCGAATCCAGCGTGACGTGCCGGCGTTGGGCGGCGCGCATGACACGTGGATGATCAAGCGCAAAGATGCTGGCCAGGATCAGCACGTTCAGGACCAGCGTGAAGCCGTAGTCGGGGGCTCCGATCCCGTTGACCATTCCCAGCACCAGCGCGCCGAAGAAGTAACCGAGCTCGCGGTTGCTGAACGGCTCGCTGCGAAGGCGGATGATCGACAGCATCGCGAACAGCCCGAAGCCGATGGCGGTGGCTGACTCGGCGGTGGAGATCACCGCGACCACCGTGAACAGCCCGATGTTGAAGAAGCAGAAGACCACCGCGAGGTCTTTGCGGGTGTGCCGGCGGAAGTAGATCACTACCGCGAAGACGACGATCGCGACCAGGTCAGTACCCAGCCGCAGCGCGAAATCCCCGTACTCCGCGATCGTGTCTGGTAGCTGCAACAGCACGACGTTCTCCTTCTGGATGGAGGCGGCTTGCCAGGTGTCCAGCAGCTCACGGGAAGGTGGCTGCAAGGTGAACGATGCGCCGAAGCCCTAAGAGCGGCGTGAGACCTGTATGAGAACGCGCTTAGGCACCGCAGTCCCGCGACGTTGTCAACATGGGGACGACGAAGTCGCGGGACCACTGCAATGGCCGGCCAGCTTTAGGACACGGCGGTGGCGCCCAACAGCCCCTTCAGCTCGGCGTAGAGGTCGGGGGTACGACTGACGCACAGCCCGTCGTCGAGCCGCAACGTGGTGATGCGCCCGGCCGCGTTGCACAGCCGCAGGTGCACCGCGACCACGCCGCGGTGCTCCGCCAGCAGCGCCTTGAGGGGCGTGACGATCTCGGGCGTGCACTGCTGTGGCGCCAGGGTGAGGACCAGGGGCGCCCCCGTCGCGTCGGACAGGTCGGGTGCGCTGACCTCGGAGACGATGACCTTGG
>JALZLC010000185.1 GCA_030858885.1 Actinomycetota bacterium | reverse complement strand
CCATGCGGTCGGGCGCGACGAGCTCGGCGGCGTGCGCGGCGAAGCAGCGCGTCTCCTCGGTGGTGCCCGACTTGCTGGACACCACCACCAGGCTGGTGGACAGGTCGGCGTCATCCAGCGCCGCGCGGACCGCCGCTGGGTGCGTCGAGTCCAGCAACGCCAGCCGCAGCCCGCCGCCGTCGGGGAAGACCTTGGCGAAGACCTCCGGCGCGAGGCTGGACCCGCCCATGCCGGCCAGGACCAGCCGATCGATCCGGTCGCTTCGGGCCGCCGCCGCCGTGTCGGCCAGGCGCCGTGGCCAGCCGTCCGGCGCCGAGGTGACATCCAGCCATCCAAGGCGGTCGGCGACTACGCGCTGATGCTGGGCGTCGTCGGACCACAGCGTGGCATCCCTCTCGTGCAACCGGGCAACGGCGTCGCGGTCGGCCAGCTCGGCCAGAGCGTCGTCGTCGGGGGACATCGCAACTCCTCGGCGGTGGGGCTGCGAAGGCTAGTCCCGCACGCGATCGGTGCGCCACGCGACCGCTGGTCGCGCGCCGTGCCTGAAGCGTTGCCTCCGGATACGAAGGCAACGCTTCAGGTCAGTGCTGGCCATGACGTGCTGGTGATGCGATGCTGGGCGGACCGATCAGGGGGAGCCAGATGCTCGACGGAATAGTCGCGATCGCGGTGGTGGCGCTGACCCTGGCGGTCCTGTTGCCGCTCGGGCTGCTGTACCTGTTGCTGCGACAGGTCCGGGTGCTGCGCCCGCTGGCCTGTACCGCACTGGCAGTGATCGGGCTGACGTTAGGCCCCTTGGGCGCGGTCGGAGCGACGGTTGGCATTGGTTGGCTGCAGTGGGACGGCCGTCGCGATGCCGGCCGAGGTCGGTCGCCGTCAGGGTCGCCGCGGCTGAGTCGCACCTGGGCCGTACCGCTGCGGGAAGCGCGGGCGGCGGGGGAGCGCTGCCGCCGAGCGGTGGCAGCGGCTGCCGAGGGGCCGCTGCGGGATCGCCTCGACGATCTGCTGGCCGACGTCGACCAGGCCGTGTCGGAGGCCCAGCGACTGGCCGTCCGAGGCGATGACACCGCGCGGGCTCGCCGCGACGTCGAAGCAGCGCTGTCGCGGCAGCGCAGGAGTGCGGCGGCGGGGTCTTCGCGTGCGCTCGCTGAGGCGGTCGCCGCCCAAGAGGCCAGCCAAGCGCGGCTGCAGGCGGCCGAGGCGCGAGAGCTCGATCGTCTGTGCCTGCTGGTCGCCCGTCTTCAGGAGCTCGCCGCTCAGATCGTCGAGTTGACGGTCCTGCCGGCGCCCGAACCCGGCGCGCTGGCCGAGCTCAACGACGAGGTCGCCGCGTTGCAGGCGGCGACGTACGAGGTGGCGATGGCTGACGCCGGCCAGCGGGCACAGACGGTTCCGGTCTGAACCGGTCCCGTCGAGCTGCTGACCGATCTCGGTTGGTCGCACCTGCGCCATCTCGCCGATCCCGTAGGGCAGGATGAGCCGGAGGTGGTGACCATGGAGTGGAAGACGATCGCGCTGTCCGCCGTGATCCTGGGGTCCCTGGTCGGCTGCGGCGGTGAGGATCCTGCCGCGGCGCCTCCCAGCGAAGCGGCATCGAGCCAGCCTTCCGAGCCAGCCGCGACCGAGACGGAGGCATCGGAGCCCGCCACTGCCGAGCGGCCGCGCAGCTACCGCGTGCAAGAGGGTGACACCTTGTCGGCGATCGCGGTCCGCTTCGACACCACGGTGTCAGCCTTGGTGGAAGCCAACGACCTCGACGACCCGGACTCGCTCACCCTCGGGCAGCGGCTGTCGATCCCGCCGCGGCGGCAGTAGCCGCCGGCGCAGGCCTCAGCGGCGACGGGGGAGTGGCGGCGGACGCGGGTCCGGTGGCGCCGCTGCCCAAGCGGCCCTCGGCGAAGGTGTTACTGGTCAACGCGCATGGAGCCACCCTGCTGTTCCACGCACTCGAGACGACGTTGGACGGCGTCCGCCGGCGCATCTGGTATCCGCCGGGAGGAGGGGTGGAGCCGGGGGAGGGGCTGCGCGAGGCCGCCGTCCGGGAGCTGTGGGAGGAGACGGGTCTGCGGATGTCAGCCGACAGCCTCGGCGACCCGGTTGCGGTCAGCCACGGCCCGCTGCTGCTCGGAGGCGTGGCCTACCACCAGCGGGAGACCTACTACTTTCTGCGGGTGTCGGCTCATGAGGTGGACACCACTGCCTTCACCGACTTGGAGCGCGAGGTAGTGATCGGCCACCACTGGTGGTCGGCGGAGGAGCTGGCCGCTACTCGCGAGTTGATCTTCCCGCCGCGGTTGGGCTGGCTGTTGGGGCGCCTGCGCGCCGGTGAGCGCTCAGCTGTCCCCGTGGTGCTGCCGTGGGACTCGTAAGTCGGGACACGGCCCGGCGCGAGCTAGCGAAGTTCCACGAAGCCAGCCGTGGCAAAGTCACCGTCGAAGGCGTTCGCGGGCGTAGGTCCGCAGCAGCTCGGCCTTGGAAACGCCCTCTTGCGCCGCACGCTGGACCAACGCGGCGTCAAGTTCGCCGTCGAGCCTCATCTGGACGCGCTGGATGGCCATACCGCCACGTTACGCCACTGGTGTAATGCCGTCCGGTGTGTGGGTTACCATGTGGCCATGCGTGTACACATTACCCTTGACCATGGGCTGGTTGCCCAGCTCGACGAGCGGGTGGGAGCGCGACGGCGCAGCCGCTTCATCGCCACTGCCGTTGCTCGTGCGCTCGAGGACGAGCGCCGCTGGGACGAGATCACCGAGACGCTGGGCGCCATCGAGGATCACGGGCACGACTGGGACGACGACCCGGCGGCGTGGGTGGCCTCCCAGCGGACCGGTGATGCGCGCCGGGTGGGGTGATGGGCGCGGTCTTGCTGGACACGACGGTGCTCATCGACGCCCTGCGCGGACGGCCTGCGGCGCAGCGGCTCCTCGGTCTGCGAGCAGCCGGCGACCAGCCGTATGTCTGCGCGGTCAACGCCGAGGAGGTGCGGCGCGGCCTGCGAGGGCACGAACAGCACGTGGCCCGCCAGTTGCTCGGTGGGCTGCGAACGGTGCCATTGAGCGTGGACGAGGGCTGGCAGGCGGGTCAGTGGCGTCAGCGCTTCGCGGCGCAGGGAACGACGTTGAGCCAGGCCGACTGCCTGGTGGCCGCCGCGGCGCTGGCCGTCGGCGCACGGTTGGCGACTGGCAACCCGCGGCACTTCCCGATGTCCGAGGTGGCGGTCGAGCACTGGCCGGTGGGCGAGTAGAGGGCCAGCCGCCCCCTTTCGTGGACGCCCACCGGACGCACGAATCGTGCCGTGAGAGCATGAGGTTTACATAATGGAGATTATGCACGCTGAGCTAGGACGAGTTCGACCAGATGACAGTGTCCGCGAGGGCCTCGGTCAGGTGCCGACGTAGGCCGCGAGGTGCTCACCGGTGAGGGTGGAGCGGGCGGCGACGAGGTCGGCGGGGGTGCCCTCGAAGACGATCCGGCCACCGTCGTGGCCGGCGCCGGGGCCGAGGTCGATGATCCAGTCGGCGTGCGCCATGACCGCCTGGTGGTGCTCGATGACGATCACCGACTTGCCGGAGTCGACGAGCCGGTCCAGCAGGCCGAGCAGCCGCTCGACGTCGGCGAGGTGCAGGCCGTTGGTCGGCTCGTCGAGGATGTAGACCTCGCCCTTCTCGGCCATCTGGGTGGCGAGCTTGAGCCGCTGCCGCTCGCCGCCGGACAGCGAAGGCAGCGGCTGCCCCAGCGAGAGGTAGCCGAGCCCGACGTCGCCGAGCCGGTCGAGGACCTTGTGGGCGGCCGACGTGCGCGCCTCGCCGGAGCCGAAGAACTCCTCGGCCGCGCTCACCGACATCGCCAGCACCTCGCTGATGTCCCGGCCGCCGAGGTAGTAGTCCAGCACCGAAGCTTGGAACCGCTTCCCCTCGCAGTCCTCACAGGTGGATTCGACGGTGGCCATGACTCCCAGGTCGGTGTAGATGACGCCGGCACCGTTGCAGGTGGGGCAGGCGCCCTCGGAGTTGGCACTGAACAGTGCCGGCTTCACACCGTTGGCCTTCGCGAACGCCTTGCGGATCGGGTCGAGCAGGCCGGTGTACGTCGCCGGGTTGCTCCGTCGCGAGCCGCGGATCGCGCCCTGGTCGATCACCACCACCCCTTCGCGGCCGGAGACCGAGCCTTGGATCAGCGAGCTCTTGCCGGAGCCGGCGACGCCCGTGAGCACGCAGAGCACCCCGAGCGGGATGTCGACGTCCACGTCCTGGAGGTTGTGCGTCGACGCGCCGCGGACCTCCAGCGTGCCGGGAGACGAACGCACCGATTCCTTGAGGGTCGCCCGGTCGCCGAGATGGCGCCCGGTGGTGGTGTCACTCGCCCGCAGCCCTTCGACGGTGCCCTCGAAGCAGACGGTGCCGCCCTCCGTGCCGGCACCGGGGCCGAGGTCGACGGCGTGGTCGGCGATCGCGATCGTCTCGGGCTTGTGCTCCACGAC
>JALZLC010000178.1 GCA_030858885.1 Actinomycetota bacterium | reverse complement strand
CACGACTGGGAGTCCGGCCACTACGACCACAAGTGGTCGATCAGCTTCGACCAGCGCTGCATCGACTACGCCTACGGCCGCTTCCGCAAGGCCGTGCCCGACGGTCGCCGCTTCGACCGGGCGCTGGAGGTTGGCTGCGGCACCGGCTTCTTCCTGCTCAACCTGGCACAGGCCGGCGTCGTCGGAACTGCCCACTGCACCGACATCTCGCAGGGCATGGTCGACACCTGCGTCGCCAACGGCGCGCGGCTCGGCATCGACGTGCGCGGCCGGGTCGCCGACGTGGAGTCGCTGCCCTACGACGACGACAGCTTCGACCTCGTCGTCGGTCACGCAGTCGTGCACCACCTGCCCGACCTGCCGGCCGCCTTCGCTCAGCTGCGCCGCGTACTGGAACCAGGTGGGCGGCTGGTCATCGCCGGGGAGCCGACTCGCACCGGTGACCGGATCGCCACCCAGGTGAAGCGGGCGGCGCGCATCGCCGTCAAGCTTGCGGCCGCGGCCGCCGGCCCCAAGCGCATCCTGGCTGACCCGACGACCGGACTGCACACCGACGAGCGCCACGCCGCGGCCCTTGAGGCCGAGGTCGACCTGCACATCTTCGACCCGGCAGACCTGGAGGCCCTGGCGATCTCGGCGGGGTTCACCGACGTCCGCACCGTCACCGAGGAGCTGACGGCCAACTGGTTCGGCTGGGCCACGCGAACCGTGGAGGCGATGGTGCGTCCCCGCGTCCTGCCCGACGGCTACCCATGGTTCGCGTACCGCACCTGGCAGCGGCTGTTCGCCTTCGACGAGGCGGTCGCGCAGCGGTTCGTGCCCAAGGACGTGTTCTACAACTGCATCCTGACGGCCACTGTGCCCGAGTAGCCATGGCCTCGCCGTCGGACCTCTCAGCCGCCGAGGCCGCCGCGCTCGGTCGCAACCTCGCCGAGCACCACCGTGCCTTGGCGGTGGCGGCCGCCAGCCGAGCAGCGGGCGTGGCTCAAGCCGACGCCATCGGCGCGGCGATGGGTGCCCTCGCGCCGCAACGGCTCACGCAACTGCCCGCGAGGCCGCGCTGGGGTTGGCGCCGGTCGGTGCGCTTCGCCATTGAGCGGCGCATGTACACCCCCGAGTATCTGCGCCTGTACGCCCGGTTCCTCGCCCAGCGGCTGCGGCACCCGCACATCGACTTCGGCGGGATGGTGTTCATCGGCCACCGCGTCGAGCTCTACGCCCGCCGCCACCACGGCCGCCTGTCGCTCGGTCCCTGGTGCTGGCTGGGAAGCGGCAACCGGCTGCGTTGCCATGAGGGCAACCTGCGCCTCGGCCCCAAGGTCGTGATGGGCAGCGACAACGTCGTCAACGCCTACCTTGACATCGAGATCGGCCGCAACGCGCTGCTGGGCGACTGGATCTACGTCTGCGACTTCGACCACGCCTACGACCGGGTCGACGTCCCGGTCAAGAAGCAGGGTCTGGTCAAGACGCCCGTGCGCATCGGCGAGGACGTGTGGGTGGGGGAGAAGGTGTCGATCCTTCGGGGCGCCGACATCGGCGCCGGGTCGGTCATCGGCAGCCAGGCGCTGGTGCGCGGGACGATTCCGCCGTTCTCGATCGTCGTCGGCTCACCCGCCCGGGTCGTGCGCTCCCGTCTGCCCGCCGGCATGACCACCGAAGAAGCACTTGCGCTTCAGCGTGGCGGCCGGGCGATCCCCAACGATCCGCTCGACGCCTGAGTCAGCTGGCCAGCTTGGCCTTGGCGGCGACCTTGGCAGACTTGGCCGCGAGCCGAGCCTCCCGGCGGGTGCGGCGGACGCTCTGCCCAGCCTCCCGGCGGGTGCGGCGGACACTGGCCCCGGCGTGCTCGGCGGCGTGCCGGGTGCGCCAGCTCAACCCTGGACGGCCCTCGGTGTCCAGGGACGTGATCAGCAGCCCGCCGAGCATGCTGACGTTCTTGAGAAAGTGGACCTTCTGCTGCGAACGCTGATCCGGGTCGTCGAACTCCCAGAACCGGTGCGCCGCTGCCGTTGTCGGCAGCAAGGTGGCGGCTAAGGCAAGGGATGACAGCCTCGGTAAGCGGCCGAGCGCGAGGAGCGCGCCCGCGGCGAGCTGCACGCCGCCGTTGAGGCGGATCAGCGCCTCGGTGTCCTCCTCGGACAGGCCGGGGATCTGCTCGGCCACCTTCGGTGCGACGTCCTCGGCCACCGACACCTTCGGCTCGGGGTTGAGCAGCGTGTCCAGCCCACCGGCGACGAACATCGAGGCGAGCATCGGTCGGGCGATACGGCGTTGAAGGCTCATAGCTTGTTCGCTACCGCGATTCGGCCAACTTCAATCGTGGTCGACGCCTCCGATCCGGCCTGCTCACTGTCTCGACGCGGCCGTGCTCTGATCGCGCAGCAGCTGGCGCAGCCGAGCGTGGGGCAGGGCGGGGGAGCGGTGGCCGGCGCGGCCGATCATGGTTTCGTTGGCGACGAGAGCGTTGAGGACAGCTTCTTCCACCGCCTGCACGACGGCCTCGTAGAACGCGTCCATGCCGCCCCACGCGACGAACCGCAGCGTCTCGTAGCCGCCCGCCTGCTGCGTCGACGACAGCGCCCCATGGTTGGCTGTGGAGAAGGCGAGGAAGATGTCGCCCGAGAAGTGCGACCCGGTGGTGCCCGTCCTCGCCAGGCCGAGGGGGACGCGGCGGGCCAGGGCCTGGCATTGTCCAGGCAGCAGTGGCGCGTCGGTTGCGACGACAACGATGACGGAGCCCGCACCCGGCGGTGCGGCCCGGTCCTGTTCCTCCATCGGGTTGTCGTCGGATAACACCGGACCGACGCGGACGCCGGCCACGGTCAGCTCGCCGCGGCGCCCGAAGTTGGCCTGCAGGAACACGCCGACCACATAGCGGTCCGCGCCGTGGTCGACGATGCGTGAGGCGGTGCCGTTACCGCCCTTGAAGCCGTAGCAGTTCATGCCCGTGCCGCCCCCGACCGAGCCCTCCTCGACGGGTCCCGAGCTCGCGGCCTCGATGGCTAGCTTGGCGTGGCCAGGGTGCACGGAGTCGGCGTTGACATCGTTGAGGTAGCCGTCCCAGGTCTCGGCAACGACGGGGAGCAGCCATCCCTCGGAGTCCGGTTGCCGGGCCACCACCCAGTCGATGGTGCCCCGGTGGCAGGCTCCGACCGCATGGGTGTTGGTGAGCAGCACCGGCACCGCCAGCGAGCCGGTCTCCGAGATCCAGGTGGTGCCGGTCATCTCGCCGTTGCCGTTCAGGCAGGACCAGCCGGCCGCGCAGGCAACGCCGATCCCCTCTCGCCCGCGCGGCAGGATCGCGGTCACACCGGTGCGCACCGTCTCCTCGCCGGTCAGGCCGCTTCCGCTGATGAGCGTGGTGTAGCCCACCTGGACGCCCGCGACGTCGGTGATTGCGTTGTGCTCGCCCGGCCGACCCGCCAAGGGGACGCCAAGGGCACGGGCGCGAAGCTTGCCCGCGGGTGTGGTCTCGGCGTCCGGGTGCATGTTGGCTCCCTGTACGACCGCTGCGGCGAGGTTGGCCGTCGCGGCTGCGGAACCTACCGGCGAAACCAGCCCGCCCGGCGCCGCGCGGCCAGCCTTGGGAGCCCGTCTGCCGACGGAACGCCAGGCGGCCAACCGCTAGGCTGCAAAGTCAGCCATCGGCGAGAAGCGCCAGCGGAGGACAGCCGTGAGGATCATCTGCCCGGTCAAGCGCGTGCCCGACACGGCAGCGGCAAAGAAGGTCGACCCCGACGACCACACGTTGGATCGCGACAGTGGCGAGGCGATCCTCAACGCCAACGACGAATGGTCGATCGAGGAGGCACTACGCATCAAGGAGCGCGGATCGGCCGAGGTGATCGTGCTCTGCATGGGCCCGGAGCAGGCGCAGACGACCGTCCGTAAGGCGCTGTCCTATGGGTTGGACGGAGCCATCCAGGTGACCGACCCCGCGATCCATGGCTCCGACGCCGTGGCTACCGCCCGGGTGCTGGCCGGTGCGCTGGCCGACGAGGAGTTCGATCTCATCATCATGGGCAACCAGTCCTCGGACGCCCGCACGATGCTGCTGCCGGCGATGCTCGCCGAGTTCCTGGACCTGCCGGCGCTGACCTATGTCAAGCACCTCGACATCGACGGCAACACGCTGACGGCCCAGCGTGAGACCCCGAACGGTCATGTCGTGGTGCGGGCCGACATGCCCGCCGTCGTGTCCGTGGTCGAGGCGATCAACGAGCCGCGCTATCCGTCGTTCAAGGGCATCATGGCGGCCAAGTCCAAGCCGCTGCAGACCCGCGACCTCGCCGCGGTCGGCGTGGACGCCGGTCAGGTGGGGCTGGACGGTTCCTGGACCCAGGTCGTCGAGGCCACGCCACGGCCGCCGAAGAAGGCCGGCGAGAAGGTCGAAGACGACGGCTCGGGAACGGTGGGGGCCCAGGCGCTCGCCGATTTCCTCGCGACCCGCAAGTTCATCTGACGCCGACCACCAGGAGTCGGCCGCCGTCAGGCGGCCAGACCATCCCGGAGGGATCATGACGACCATCCTCGTCCTCGTCGACCACGACGCGGGGGCCCCGAAGAAGATCAGCAACCAGATCCTCACTGCCGCGCGCACCGTCGGCGGCGGCGACGTCCACGCCGTCGTCCTCGGTGACGGGGCGACCGCCAGCGCCGAGAAGCTCGGCGACTACGGCGTCAGCAAGGCGTTCGTGTGGGACGACGCGGACGCTGACGCCTTCGCCACCGAGCCCAGGACCGCCGCCCTGGTCGCCGCGCTGGAGCAGTCCGGCGCGCCGATTCTGCTGTATCCCACCGACCCCTTCACCACCGACGTCGTGGCGCGCGCCGCCGTTCGCGTCGAGGCCGGCGTGGTCACCGACGCCACCGACCTGGAGCTCGACGGCGACACCATGATCGCGACCAAAGCGATCTTCGGTGGCGAGATGGCCTCGCGCTGCAAGGTGCGCGAGGGTCGTCCCCAGTTCATCGGCGTCAAGGCCAACGCCTTCACCGCCGAGCAGGGCGGGGCCTCGGAGTGCGAGATCGTCGCCCTTGACGTCAGCCTCGACGACAAGGCGCGTCGCGCCGCGGTGGTCGACACCGTCGAGCAGGAAGCCGGCGGGCGTCCGGAGATGACCGAGGCCTCCTTCATCGTGGCCGGGGGTCGGGGTCTGGGTGACGCGGAGGGGTTCGAGCTCATCGAGGAGCTGGCCGACGCGCTCGGGGCCGCGGTGGGAGCTTCCCGCGCCGCCACCGACGCGGGTTGGTATCCCCACCAGCACCAGATCGGCCAGACCGGCAAGACCGTGGCCCCTCAGCTGTACGTCGGCGCGGGCATCTCCGGGGCGATCCAGCACCGCGCCGGCATGCAGACCTCGCAGACCATCGTGGCGATCAACAAGGACGCCGACGCGCCGATCTTCGCCATCGCCGACTTCGCGGTGGTCGGTGACCTGTACAAGGTGCTGCCGCCCTTGATCGAGGAGATTCGCAAGCGCAGATGACGCCACAGCACTGGCCAACAGTGCTAGTGCAACGGTGGACGACGGGCTTGGCAAACGCGTCGCGGTAGCCGACACTGCCGGGGCAGTGGGTCGACCGTTGACGACCCATCCCAAAGAGCGGGGTCCAAGTGGGGGCTGACATGACACACGGCCGCTCGGCCGGCGGCAAGAGCGTGCTGCTGGCCCTTGTGCTGGTGCTGGCGATGGCCCCTGGGGCCGCCGCCTCACCAGTGCCCGACCAGTTGGATCCGCCCGCGCCAGGTGAAGGGACCCCGCTGCGCAACCCGAGCGATCCGGAGCCGGCCGGCTACGGCGCGCTGTCACAGCCGTCCGCGTCGATCACCCTGGACGGCAAGACATGGGAGGGTGCGACCGTCAAGCGCCTGGCGCCCAGCAACCCCTACGCCGGCTCCGCCAAGGTCAGTCGCCGTGGGTGGCCGGGTGGCGCGCGCCGCGTGGTGGTCGCCCCCGGGACCAACCACTACGACCCGATGGTCGCATCCAGCCTCGCCGGCACGGTCCGGGGTCCGCTGCTCCTGACCAAGACCCGCTCGGTGCCGCCGAGGGTGCAACGCGAGCTGCGGCGCCTGGACCCCAACCGGATCTTCGTCGTTGGCGACGTGCGCCGGCGGGTCGTCACCCGGCTACGCGACGTGGCCAGCGTCGCCAGGGTCGGCACCGGCAATCGCTACCAGACCTCGGCGGCGGTGGCTTCCAGGGCCGTCAAGCTGAGTGCCCGGCGCCGGACGGTCATCGTCGCGGGAGGGCGCGCTCCGGTCGCCGGTCTCGGCGCGGCCGCGCTGGCCGCCGGAAGCCGCCATCCGCTGCTGTTGACCCGACGCTCCGGCGAGCGGCTGTGGCTGCAGCGGCGGGTTCGCGAGCTGGGTGCTCGGCGCACCATGGTCATCGGAGACCGCTCGGCGGTGTCAGCCGGGATCGTGCGCAAGCTGCCGAGGCTGAAGCGACTGGCTCGCCCTGGCGCCGTGGGCACCGCCGCGGCCGTCGCTGCCGCCGCGCGTCGGCATGGCCTGCGCGGCTCGCCCGTCCTCATCAGCCGGAACAACGGATTGGCCGCCTCCTACGCCGGGGTGTGGGCGGGCGTTCGCCGCGACGCTCCAGTGCTGGTGACCGATGGCCGCGAGCTGGCCGATCCGGCGGCGTGGTGGTTCAAGCGCTATGAGCCGCGCGGTGTCGTGGTGGTCGCCGCCAAAAAGTCAGTTCCCGTGGTCGCCACCTGTCAGCTTCGCCGCGGTGGCATGCGCCGGTGGTACTGCGCAGAGCGGGTGCTGCACCGTCAGGGTTATCACATGCCGCAGGTCGACGGGCGCGTGGACCGCTTCACGGTGTGGGCGGTGTACGCCTTCGAGAAAGTCGCCGGCCGCACCGCGAACGGCACGTTCGGCAATGACGAGTGGCGTCGCATGCTGCGTAACCCCCGCCATAAGGTTCGCCGGCCGGATCTGCCCAGCACGCACGTGGAGATCGACATCGGTCGCCAGCTGATCCTGCTGGTGAAGGACGGCAAGGTCGCCCATCACATTCACACCTCCACCGGGAAGCCTTCGACGCCGATGGTGCGGGGCACGTTCACCGTGTACGAGAAGCGTGACTACCTGCAGACCCACAACATGATGTACCGGCCGATTTTCTTCTACGGCGGCTATGCCATCCACGGGTACCCGAGCGTTCCGCTGTACCCGGCCAGCCACGGCTGCGGGCGCACCTACAACGGCAACCAGGACTTTCTGTATCCCAAGATCTTTCTGGGGGAGCGGGTCGCCACCTACTGACGAGAGGGCGCGCTGCTTGCGCGCACCGAGCACTGCTCGCTGCCGCAACGGCGGCGCGTTACCGTCCGTGCCGTGACGATCTACCTGGACCACGCCGCCACGACGCCGCTTGACCCCGGTGTCCTGGCGGCGATGCGGCCCTACCTGGAGTCTGAGCACGGCAACCCGTCGTCGTCGCACGGCACCGGACGGGCGGCCCGCGCAGCGGTGGAGCAGGCTCGCGAGCAAGTTGCGACGGCCTTGGGCGTCGCACCGCTGGATGTCATGTTCACCTCCGGCGGCACGGAGTCGGACAACGCCGCGATCAAGGGCACGGCCTGGGCGGCCAGGGCGGCTGGCCGTGGCAACCGCCTGGTGACCACCGCAATCGAGCACCACGCGGTGCTGGAGACCGTGCAGTGGCTGGCCGACGAGCAGGGCTTCGAGCTGACCGTCGTGCCGGTGCCGGCCGACGGCGTCGTGGACGCGGACAGGCTCCTGGACGCGGTGCGCGACGACACCGTGCTGGTCAGTGTGATGGCCGCCAACAACGAGATCGGCACCATCCAACCGCTCGAGGTTATCGGCCCGGCACTGGCCCGACGCCAGGTGCCGTTGCACAGCGACGCGGTGCAGGCGTTCGGTCGCACTCGCCTGGATGTGGCCGGCTGGTGCCTGGGTGCGCTGTCGCTGTCGGCTCACAAGATCAACGGGCCTAAGGGGGTGGGGGTCTGGGTGCAGGCGCGCGACCTGCCGGTCCAGTCGCTGCTGCACGGCGGCGGCCAGGAGCGCGGCATCCGTTCGGGGACGTTCAACACGGCCGGCATCGTGGGCTGCGGCGCGGCGGTTGAGCTGGCGGCGCAGACCATGCCGGTCGAGGTTGCGCGGCTGCGGTGGCTGCGTGACCGCCTGCTGGCCGGGCTGCTGGCCATCGAGGGTGTCGCACTGAACGGGCATGCGCAGCGCCGGCTGCCACACAACGCCAACGTCGCCGTGGGCGGCTGCGA
>JALZLC010000130.1 GCA_030858885.1 Actinomycetota bacterium | reverse complement strand
CCCCACGCCGGCGCCGCCGCGCCGGCGGCCTCCCTAGACTCTGGACGCCATGAAGGTCGTGGTCGCCCCGGACAAGTTCGCCGGCACGCTCAGCGCCGGGCAGGCGGCCGCCGGGATGCGCAGCGGGTGGCTGCGGGCCCGCCCGGACGACGAGGTCGTGGTCGTGCCGATGGCCGACGGCGGTGAGGGGACGATCGACGTGGTGGCCGCCGCGGTCACGAGCAGCCGACGACAGACGGTCGAGGTCGCCGACGCCCTCGGTCGCGCCGTGGCGGCCGAGTGGCTGCGGCTGCCCGACGGGCGCGCTCTGGTGGAAACCGCGCAAGCCTGCGGTCTGTCGCGCCTGCCGCCGGCCGAGCGCGATCCGAAGCGCACCACGACGTACGGGGTCGGGCAGCTGCTAGCGGAGGTCGCGCGCTGCGGTGCCGAGGAGGCGGTCGTCGGACTAGGCGGCAGCGCGACCGTCGATGGCGGCGCCGGCATGGCCATCGCGCTGGGCCACCGGCTGCTGCGGGCCGACGGCAACGGCGTCAAGGTCGGCGGCGAACATGTGGCCGCGCTGCGTCGGGTGCGACGCGCGCCGCCGTTGGGACTGCGCGTCGTGGCCGCCGCCGACGTCGCCAATCCCTTGCTCGGCGCCGAGGGCGCGGTGGCCACCTATGCCACGCAAAAGGGCGCCGCAGCGGATGACCTGCCGGTCCTGGAAATCGCGCTGACCGCGATGGCCGACACCCTCGAACGTGAGGTGCCGGGCGGGCCGTGGCGCGAGCTGCCCGGAGCGGGAGCGGCCGGGGGCCTCGGCTTCGCCCTGGCTGCCCTGCTCGGGGCGAGGCTGCTGCCCGGCGCCGCGGTGATCGCAGATCTCGTGGGCCTGGACGCCGCACTGGACGGCGCGGACGTGGTGATCACGGGCGAGGGCTCGCTGGACGCCCAGACCGGCCGTGGCAAGGTGCCCGCCTACGTGGCGGAACGTGCGCGCTCGGTCGGAGCCCGCGTCTATGCCTGCGTCGGGCGGGTGGTGGGCACCGCCGGCGACGCCTTCGACGCGGTGACCGACCTCGGTCACGACGGCATGGCCCGCGCCGCCGAGCTGGTCAGCGAGCGCACCGAGCGACTGGCCGCACAGGTGGCGCAGCGGTGAACCCCGGGCCCCTGCATCGCAACACCCTCCGCGTGGTGGCTGCCGCCGCCGAGCTTGGGGTGACGATCCAGGTCCGCCGCTTCCCCGAGGGCACCCGCACGGCAGCGGACGCCGCCGCGGCCATCGGCTGCGACCTCGGCGCCATTGTCAAGAGCCTGGTGTTGGCCAGCGACGCCGGGCCGCTGCTGGTGCTGACCAGCGGCCGCAACCAGGTCGACTACGACAAAGTCGCCGCCGCTGTGGGCGCGGGCGGGGTGCGTCGCGCCGACGCCGACGCCGCCAGGGCCGCAACGGGCTTCCCCATCGGCGGCACGCCACCGTTCGGACACCAAGCACCCTTGGCGATCCTGTGCGACGCCGACTTGCTCGGCTACCAGCAGATCTGGGCCGCGGCCGGCACGCCCGACACCGTCTTTCCGCTTCCACCCGACCGGCTGCTGGCCGCCACCGGCGCTGAGGTCGCCGACGTCGCGCAGCGGCCACTGCCGTGAGCCAACCGCGACCCGCGGACGCACCGGTGCGGATCGCGATGTGGTCCGGGCCGCGGACCATCTCCACGACTTTGCTTCGGGCCTGGGGCAACCGCGACGACACGGTCGTCGTGGATGAGCCGTTGTACGCCCACTACCTGGCCACCACGGGCGTCGACCACCCCGGGCGCGCCGAGGTCATCGCCGCGCACGACCCCGACTGGCGCCGCGTCGTCGCCAGGCTGACCGCTCCGCCACCAGGCGGCGCCGCCATCAGCTACCAGAAGCACATGGCTCACCACCTGCTTCCGACGGTCGAGCGGGGCTGGCTGGCCGAGCTGCGCCACGCCTTCCTGATCCGCGAACCGGCGCGGATGCTGGCCTCCCTGGTGCAGGTGACCCCCTACCCCACGCTGGCCGACACGGGGCTGACCCAGCAGGCCGAGATCCTCGAGGCGGTGACCGCACTCGGCCAGCGACCGCTGGTTCTGGACGCCGGCGATGTGCTGGAGGCACCCGAACCGATGCTGCGCGCGCTCTGCCAGCGGCTCGGCGTGGGATTCAGCGACCGGATGCTGTCCTGGCCCGCCGGGCCCCGTGACACCGATGGCGTGTGGGCCCGCTGGTGGTACGACGCGGTGATCGCCTCGACGGGCTTCGGGCAAGACGGCCCACCGGCAAGGCCGCTTCCCGGACGGCTGGAGCCGTTGCTGGCCGCCTGTCGCCCCTACTACGAGCGGCTCCACCGGCTGCGGCTCCGCAGCGACGACAGGACTGGTGATGCAGCAGACCTTCGATGAGGCCAACCGCGACCTGATCGTCAACGTCGCCGGCCGGCTGGTCCACCGCGACCAGGCCGGCGTCAGCCCGTTCGACTCGGTGGTGCAGGGCGGCGATGCGGTCTGGGAGGGGCTGCGGCTCTACGACGGCCGGATCTTCAAGCTGCACGAGCATCTGGCGCGGCTGCGGCGCTCGGCGCACGCGCTGGCCTTTGCCACCGTGCCCGACGACGATGCCATCGTCGACCAGGTCCGCCAGACGCTGCGCGCCAACGGCATGCACGACGGGGTCCACATCCGCCTGACCCTGACCCGTGGCGTGAAGATCACCAGCGGGATGGACCCGCGGCTCAACCAGTCCGGCCCGACGCTGATCGTGCTCGCCGAGCACAAGCCTGCGGTCTACGCGGCGGCCGGCATCACGCTGATCACGGCCAGCGTCCGCAGGTTCCCTCCCGACTGCCTCGACCCCAAGATTCACCACACCAACCTGCTGCAGTCGATCCTGGCCAAGGTCGAGGCCAACGTCGCCGGAGCCGACGATGCCGTCCTGCTCGACACCCGCGGTTTCGTCGCCGAGACCAACGCCACCAACCTGTTCATCGTGTCCGGCGGCGTCGTGCTGACCCCCACCGCCGCCGCCTGCCCCGAGGGCATCACCCGCGCCACCGTGCTGGACCTGTGCGCCGCCAACGCCGTCCCCGCTCGCGAGGCGGACCTGTCGCTGCCGCAGGTCTACACCGCCGACGAGGTCTTCGTCACGGGCACGATGGGTGAGCTCGTGCCCGTCCTCAAGGTGGACGGGCGCATGATTGGCGCCGGCCACCCAGGCCCGCTGACCGCTCGGCTGACCGAGCTGTTCAAACAGCTGACCGCCACCGAGGGCGTGCCGATCCACTGAGTTCTGGGCGGCTCTCCCGTAGCGTGGCCCACCATGGCTTGTGGCCGCGGGCACGGTAGACTGAGCGGCAGCGCGGACGCCGCGCCGCCACAGCCCGCGAGACCCCGAGGACCGTGAAGATGAGTGACGTCACCACCGCCCCGGACACCGAGACGGTCGACGAGGGACCGATCGTGCTGACCGAGTCCGCCGCCGCCAAGGTGCTCGAGCTGATGCAGCGCGAGGAGAATGCCGCCGAGGTCGCCCTGCGCGTTGCGGTGCAGCCGGGCGGTTGCTCGGGAATGCGCTACGCGCTGTTCTTCGACGACCGTCAGCTCGACGGCGACAAGGTCGCCACGCTGTCCGGCGTTCCGGTCCGCATCGACAAGATGTCCGCGCCGTACCTGCGCGGCACGCAGATCGACTGGGTCGACAGCCTGCAGGGCGCCGGCTTTGCGATCAACAACCCCAACGCCCAGAGCACCTGCGCCTGCGGCGACAGCTTCCACTAGGGGGCAGCGAGCCCATCCACGAAAAAGGGCGCCCCTCGGGCGCCCTTTCTGGCGTTCAGCTGACGCGTCGCACGCGGAACGCCCAACCGCGCTCGGCGGCGTCCACGCCCAGCAGCTGCTGACGCTTCATCCGGCACCACACCGGAATGTCGACCTTGGCGCCGGGGTCGTCGGCCAGCACCAGAATCTCGGCGCCGACCTCCACGCTCGGCAGCGCCTGCGCCAGGTCGATCACCGGGACCGGACAGTGCTTGCCGAGGCTGTTGACGACGAGGGGCGCGGCGGGTGGAGAGGAGGCGGGTTGGGCGCTCATGCCGCGCCCAGGCTATCGCCACGCAATTTGGCCACCGCGGTGGCGAAGGCGCCCACGAAGCCGTCCACGTCCTCCGGTGTCGTCTCCGCGCCCAGCGAGACCCGCACGTGGCCGTGGGTCAGCGCGCCCATCGCCACCAGCACGTGCGACGGTTCGCCCGACGTGGTGGCGCACGACGATCCCGAGTGCACCGCGTACCCGGCGGCATCCAGCGCGCTCACCAGCGCCTCGCCGTCGCAGTACAGCGCCGAGACCGCGACGATGTGTGGCGCGGCACCGTCGTCGGGGCCGTGGACGGCCACGTCGTCGACCGCTGCCGGCAACCGCTCGCGCAGGTGCCGGCGCAACGCGTCGGCGTTGGCTGCGGCCTCGGCCGCGGGACCGTAGGGGTCGTTCGGCGCCAGCTGGAGCAGCGCCTCGGCCATGGCGGCGATGCCGGGCAGATGCTCCAACCCGGCCCGCCGGCGTCGCTCGCGCTCGTCGCCGGCCAGCAGCGGGCGCAGCCGAGCCCGGGGGGACAGCAGCAGCGCCCCCGTGCCGCGTCCGCCGCCGAACTTGGCCGCCGACACCGACAGGTAGTCCGCGCCCAGCCCGCCGAGGTCCACGGGCACGCGCCCGGCGGTCTGGCAGGCATCGACGTGCAGCAGCGCGTCATACTCGCGGCACAGCGCGGCGACCTCGGCCACCGGCTGCACGGTGCCGACCTCGTGGTTGGCGTGCATCAGGTTGACCAGCGCTGCGCCGTTGCCGAGTTCGTCGCGCACCCCTTCGAGGTCAACGCGGCCCAGCGGGTCCACCGCCACGCGGGCGCAGGCGTACCCCGACGCTTCGGCGGCGGCCAGCACCGCGGAGTGCTCGACGGCCGACGACACGATGCGGCGCGGCCGCGTTCGGTTCGCCGCGACGCCGCCAAGGACCGCGAGGTGGATCGCCTCGGTGCCACCCGACGTCATCACGATGCGTTCGGCAGGAGCACCGAACATGCCCGCGATCGCCCCGCGCGCCGACTCCAGCAGGTCACGCGCGCGCCGGCCGGCGGCGTGGCGCCGGGTCGGGTCGGCGATCAGCGATCCCGCCACCTGCTGGTACGCCGCCAGGGCGGCGGGGTGCCACGGGGTCGCCGAGGCGTGGTCGAGGTAGGCCATTGCCGTCGAGTATCACGGCCGGCAGCCGACTTGGCGCCGCCGGATGCCGCCTTGACGGCGCGCGGCTACTACAGTTGCCGTGAAACCGCATCCACTGCCGCGAGACCGCCTCCAACGCTCGCAACGGGGTTGTTCATGGACACCAAGCCGGTTCAGCGTGTCAACACCGTCACCATCCGCTTCGCGGGTGACTCCGGCGATGGCATGCAGCTGACGGGCAACCGCTTCACCAGCGTCACCGCACGGGTCGGCAACGATCTGGCAACGCTGCCCGACTTCCCCGCCGAGATCCGCGCTCCCGCCGGCTCCCTGCCGGGCGTGTCGGGGTTCCAGCTGCACTTTGCCGACCACGACATCCTCACCCCTGGCGACGCTCCCGACGTGCTGGTGGCGATGAACCCGGCGGCGTTGAAGACCAACGTCGCCGACCTGGCCACCGATGGCACCCTGATCGTCAACAGCGACGCCTTCACCAAGGGCAATCTGAAGAAGGCGGCCTACGACACCAACCCGCTGGACGACGGCAGCCTCGACCGCCTCAAGCTCGTGCAGGTGCCGATCACCACGCTGACCGTCGGCGCCTTGGAGCAACACGACGTCTCGTC
>JALZLC010000129.1 GCA_030858885.1 Actinomycetota bacterium | reverse complement strand
GGCCGACGACGCCCCCAGCCTGGCCGCCGGGGTGGCCTTCCGCATGTTCCTGTCGCTGTTCCCCTCGATGTTCGCGGCGGTCGCGGTGTTCAGCCTCGTGACCTCCCAAGCCGAGATCGTCGACCTGATCGGCAGGCTGTCGGGCGTCATGCCCTCCGGCGCCATCGAGGTGATCCAGGGGCCGCTGCGCGACCTGGGCAACACCGAAGAGGGCAAGGCGGGGTTTGCTGCGGTGATCGGCGTGCTGGCGGGGTTGTTCGCCGCCACCTCCGCTGCGGTGGCCCTGATGAAGGCCTTGTCGCGCGCGTACAACGTCCCTGAGACGCGCAAGCTGGTGGCTGCGCGGGTGACCGCGCTGGTGCTGGTGGCCGCGCTGATCGTCGGGCTGGTGGCGCTGGTCGCGCTGATGGTCGCCGGACCGCAGCTGCAGGACGCCCTCCTGCCGGACTTCCCCGGCTGGATCGACTTTCTGCTCGGCGTCGCGCGCCTCCTGCTTGCGTTGGGTGTGCTCATCCTGCTGTTCGCCTTCGTCTACTGGATCGGGCCCAACCGCGAGCGGCCATCATGGGCGTGGATGAGCCCTGGAGCGCTCATCGGTGTCCTTGGCTGGCTGGCCGTGTCGGCCGGCTTCACGCTGTACGCGCAGACCGCCGGCAGCTACGACGCCACCTACGGGACCCTCGCCGGAGTCGTGGTCCTGCTGCTATGGCTACAGCTGTCGATGCTGATGATCCTGGTCGGCGCCGAGTTCAACGCCGAGGTGGAGCGGATCCGCTCGACGCACCTCGCGGTGCGCGCAGGCGCCGGCTTCGGCCTGCCAGCACCGGCGGCGGTCCCGCCCGCTGGCCAGGACGGCGGTGCCGCGGGCGCACCATCACCACCTGGGAAGGTCGAGCCCAGGCAGGTCGAGCGCAGCGCTGCCGCCCCTGCGACCGCCACCGCTCCAGTCGCCGCTGGATCCGAGTCCGGCACCGGCGGCTCATCGCCGACCCGCCGCAGGGGCGCGATCACCGCCGGACTGATGACGGTGGCGGTATTCCTCGGCCTGGCCCGCCACCGTCGGCGTGCCTGAAAGGTTCCGGCATGTCGGAGTCCCCGCCCTCCCCGCGCCTGTCCACGCCGTGGTCGCGCACCTCGCGAGCGGTGCCGCGCACCCTCGTTCAGCCGCTGCAGGCGTTCCTGCACACCGAGGTCGCCGGCGGCGTCGTGCTGGTGGTGGCCGCCATCGTGGCGCTGGTCTGGGCCAACTCGCCGCTGTCGGAGTCCTACGTCCAGCTGTGGGCCACGGAGCTGGCCATCAACCTCGGCCCCTTGCAGATCGCCGAGGACCTCGGGCACTGGGTCAACGACCTGTTGATGGCCCTGTTCTTCTTCGTCGTGGGCTTGGAGATCAAGCGCGAGCTGGTGCACGGCGAGCTCCACGATCCCAGGGCCGCCGCCCTGCCGCTGCTGTGCGCCCTCGGCGGGATGGTCGCGCCAGCGCTGCTGTACGCAGCCATCAACGCGGGCGGGCCCGGCTCGTCGGGCTGGGGCATCCCGATGGCGACCGACATCGCCTTCGCCCTCGGCGTGCTGGCCCTGGTGGGCTCAAGGGCGCCCGCGGGCCTCAAGGTCTTCCTGCTGACCCTGGCCGTGGTGGACGACCTCGGCGCGATCCTGGTGATCGCGATCTTCTACAGCTCCGGTGTCGCCGCGAGCTGGCTCGCGGTGGCCGCCGCCACGGTGATCGCGATCCTGATACTGCGGCGGATCGGCGTCCGATCGTTGACGCCGTATGCGATCGCTGCCGCGGTGCTGTGGCTGGCGATCTACTCGTCGGGAGTGCACGCCACCATCGCCGGCGTGATCCTCGGGCTGTTGACGCCGGCCTGGCCGTTCCATCCGCCCGAGGCCGTGACCGGCTCGGCGGCGGGCCACCTCCAGGAGCTGGGTCGCCAGCTCCCCGACGGCGTCAGCGATGAGCGTGAGCAGACCACCCTGCTGGAGGTGTCGCGCCTGGCCAACGAGGCCGTGTCGCCGATGGCGCGCCTTGAGGCCAAGCTGCATCCCTGGAGCTCGTTCGTCGTGCTGCCGCTGTTCGCCCTTGCCAACGCCGGGGTTGCGCTGCGCGGGCCGGAGCTGGTGGCGGCGTTCAGCTCGCCGATCAGCCTCGGGATCGCGGCGGGGCTGATTTTGGGCAAGCCGCTCGGCATCATGCTGGCCGGTTGGATCGCCGTGCGGACCGGCCTCACTCGCCTGCCTGACGGGGTCGGATGGCTGGAGATGCTCGGCGTGTCGGGGCTGGCGGGGATCGGCTTCACGGTGTCGATCTTCATCGCCGGCCTGGCCTTCGACGCGCCAGAGGCCGTCGATGTGGCGAAGGTCGGCATCCTCATCTTCTCTGTGCTGGCGGGGATGATCGGTGCTGCCGCCCTGGCCGCCCGGGACGCGTCCAAGCGCCCGGATGTCACAGCCGCCGAGTAGCGTCGACGTCGACATGGCCAAGACCCAGACCTTCGCCCGCTGCACCCATTGCGACCACCGCGAGCCCCGCTGGGTGGGGCGCTGCCCGCAGTGCCGTTCCTGGGGCTCGATGGCGGAGGAGACCACGGCAGCATCCGGCCCGGGCGGCGGCGTCCGAGCCAGAGCCGTGGCACCGGCCAGGGCCGCCAAGCCGATCCGCCAGGTCTCGGTGGACGACCACGCCCGCGCCGCCACCGGCATCGGTGAGCTGGACCGGGTGCTGGGGGGCGGGCTGGTCCCAGGCTCGGTGACCTTGGTCGGCGGCGAGCCAGGCGCCGGCAAGTCGACGTTGTTGCTGCAGGCCGCCCACGCGCTGGCGGAGCGAGGTGGCGGTGGCAACGTGCTGTACCTGTCGGCCGAGGAGTCTCCGGGCCAGGTGCGCCTGCGCGCGGATCGCCTGGACGCGCTGTCCGATCACCTGCTGCTCGCCAGCGAGACGGAACTGCCGTCGGTGCTGGGCCTAGTCGACCGCCACCGGCCGGCCGTGCTGATTCTGGACTCGATTCAGACGGTGCGGCATCCGGACGTCGCCGGCACCGCCGGCGGCGTGTCCCAGGTCCGCGAGTGCGCGGGGATGCTGGTCGGCGAGGCCAAGCGTCGCGGCATGGCCACGGTGATGGTGGGCCACGTGACCAAGGACGGCCAGCTCGCCGGACCCCGCCTGCTCGAACATCTCGTCGACGTCGTCCTGGAGCTGTCCGGCGAACGCCACCACGCCTTGCGGCTGCTGCACGCCGCGAAGAACCGCTTCGGGGCGGTCGGCGAAGTCGGCTGCTTCGAGATGACCGGGACCGGGATGGCGGGGATCGCCGACGCCGGCAGGTTGTTCGTCGGCGAGGCCGCCGACGGCACCACCGGCGTGGCGGTGACGCTGGCGCTGGAAGGCCGCCGCCCGCTGGCCTGTGAGGTGCAGGCGCTGGTGGCACCCACCGCTCTGGTCAACCCGCGCCGGGTCGCCAGCGGCATCGACGCGCAGCGGTTGTCGTTGCTGGTGGCCGTGCTGGAGCGCCGAGCCGGCGTGGCGCTGAGTGACCGCGACGTCTTCGTGTCCAGCGTCGGCGGCGTCCGTCTCGGCGAGCCGGCGGTGGACCTGGCGCTGTGCCTGGCGATTGCCTCCAGCCGCCGCGAGGCCCCGGTTGCCAGGCGGTTGGTGGCACTCGGCGAGGTAGGACTGGCCGGTGAGCTGCGGCTGGTCACCCAGACCGAACGCCGTCTGGCCGAGGCCGCGCGGCTCGGTTTCGGCGGTGCGCTGCTGCCCGCTGCGTATGATGGCCCGGCGTTCG
>JALZLC010000125.1 GCA_030858885.1 Actinomycetota bacterium | reverse complement strand
GATCTGTTCTTGACCTTGCCCAGCCTGCCGGTGTTGATTGTGGCGGCCGCGCTGCTCGGCTCCGGGCAGCCGACCCGCGTGGCGGTGATCTTGGCCCTGCTGTTGTGGACATCGCTGGCCCGGATCGTGCGGGGCTCCTTCCTGTCGTTGCGGGAGAAGGAATTCGTCGAAGCCGCCAAGGCCTCGGGTGCGTCGGACCTGCGCATCATCGCCCGCCACATCCTGCCGAACGCTCTGAGCCCCATCATCGGCAACACCACGCTGGTCGGCGGCACCGCCATCCTCATTGAGGCGGTGCTGTCCTTCCTGGGGTTCGGCATCCAACCCCCGACCCCCGCACTCGGCAAGCTGATCGACGACGGCCGCAACGCCATGCTGACCGACTGGTGGCTGGTGACGATGCCGGGCGTGACCATCGTGCTCATCTGCCTGTGCATCAACTTCCTAGGAGACGGTCTGCGTGACGCCCTCGACCCGCAACAGCAGGGCTGATCGCCAGCGACCAGGCGGGAGCACGAGCCGATGACCGAACCTATTTTGTCGCTGCGCGGCCTCGTCACCGAGTTCCGTACGGCCGACGGCGTGGTCCATGCGGTTGACCACGTCAGCTACGACATCTATCCGGGTGAGACGCTCGGCGTGGTGGGTGAGTCGGGCTCCGGCAAGAGCGTGACCGTCATGTCGATCCTCGGCCTCATCCCCTCACCGCCGGGCCGCATCGCCGGTGGCGAGGTGCTGTTCAAGGGCCGTGACCTGCTCAAGCTGTCGCGCAAGGAGCTGCAGCGCGTCCGCGGTCGTGAGATCGCGATGGTGTTCCAGGACCCCATGACGTCGATGAACCCGGTGTTCACGGTCGGCGATCAGATCTCAGAGGCGCTGCTGGTCCACGACCCGCACATGGGCGATGACAAGGCTCGAGCCAGGACCGTGGAGCTACTGACCCTGGTGGGTGTGCCCAACCCTGACAGCCGCTTCGACCAGTACCCGCACGAGTACTCCGGTGGGATGCGCCAGCGGGCCATGATCGCCATGGCGATCGCCAACCAGCCGGCGCTGCTGATCGCCGACGAGCCCACCACCGCACTGGACGTCACCATCCAGGCCCAGGTGCTTGATGTCTTGGAGAAGGCGCAACGGGAAACGAACGCCGCCACCATCCTGATCACCCACGACCTCGGACTCATCGCCGAGATGGCCGACCGGGTGGTCGTGATGTACGGCGGCCGCGTGGTCGAGGTGGGTGACGTCAACACCATCTTCCACGCGCCCCGCCACCCCTACACGCTGGGGCTGATGGCCAGCCTGCCGCGCTTGGACGCCGACCTCAAACGGTTGGAACCAATCCCCGGCTCCCCGCCGAGCCTGATCAACCTGCCGTCCGGCTGCGCGTTCCACCCCCGGTGCCGGCTGACGAAGGGCCGCGAGGTCTGCAGGACCGACATCCCGCCGCTGCGGGAGGTCGACGGCACGGGACACCGCGCCGCCTGCCACTTCTCTGAGGAGATGCACGCCGCGGTTGAGCAGATCGAAGCCGAGACCGGGGTCACGTTGACGGGAGATAGCCAGTGAGCACCGACGCCCCCGAGCGCCCCGGAGTTCCGCAGGAGTCGTCGCTGCACGAACGCACGCCCGTTGGCGAGGAGATCCTGCGGGTCACCGCGCTGACCAAGCACTTCCCGATCCGTGCCGGCCTGACCAAGCGGCAGGTGGGCAAGGTCCACGCGGTCGACGGGGTCGAGTTCGAGTTGGCAGCCGGCGAAACGCTTGGCCTGGTGGGCGAGTCGGGTTGCGGCAAGTCGACCACCGGGCGCACCATTGTCCGCCTGCTGGACCCGACCGATGGCAGCATCGTGTTCAAGGGCCGCGACATCGCCGGCTATTCGCGGCGGCAGATGCGAGAGGTCCGCCGTGAGATGCAGATCGTCTTCCAGGACCCGTACGCGTCGCTGAATCCCCGCATCACCGTTCGCGAGATCGTTGCCGAGCCGCTGCGCATCCATGGACGCTACCGGGGCTCGCATCAGGGCAAGGACCGCGTGGCCGAGTTGCTGACCTTGGTCGGCCTCAACCCCGAGCACGGCAACCGCTTCCCGCATGAGTTCTCCGGCGGCCAGCGCCAGCGGATCGGGATTGCGCGCGCCCTGGCGCTCAACCCCCAGGTGCTGATCCTCGACGAGCCGGTGTCGGCACTGGACGTGTCGATCCAGGCCCAGGTCATCAACCTGCTCGAGGAGTTGCAGGACGAGCTGGGACTGGCCTACGTGTTCATCGCCCACGACCTGTCAGTGGTGCGCCACATCTCCGACCGCGTGGCCGTGATGTACCTGGGCAAGATCGTCGAGATCGGCGAGCGCCGGGCGATCTACGCCGAGCCCACGCACCCGTACACCCAGGCGCTGCTGTCGGCCGTGCCGATCTCCGACCCGGCGCTGCGCGGCAAGCGCGAGCGCATCGTGCTGGAGGGTGACATCCCCTCTCCAGCCAATCCCCCCTCCGGCTGCAATTTCCGAACCCGCTGCTGGAAGGCCGAGGAGATCTGCGCGGAGGAAGACCCCGCGCTCATCGACCGCTTCGGCCACGGGCACCCCAGCGCCTGCCACTTCGCCGAGCCCAAAGCGGTGATCAAGGCAGAGCTCAACCGCTGACCTGGGATGGTGCGCGGGCCCTCGGCTGCTTGCGCGCTGACGGCCTTAGGTCAGGCGCAGCGCCAGGATGATGGTGGTCAGGGCGAAGATCACGCCGGTGACGACCGTGAGCCGGTCCAGGTTCTTCTCGACGACCGTCGACCCAGCCATGTTGCTCATGGCCCCACCGCCGAACATCTCTGACAGGCCTCCACCGCGGCCGGACTTGAGCAGGATGAACATGATCAGCATGAACGACACGACGACGTGCACGACCACGACGGCACCGGTGAGCACGGGTTCCTCCTGCAATCTTGTGTCCTGCTTGAGGACACGCTACGGCAAGGGGCCAGGCTAGCAGGAGCCGATTGGGGGCCCATGTCCTACCGCTTCGCTACCTGAGAGCTCGCCCGCCGAGCGCGCTTCTGCTACTGGCGGCCGACCAGGAAGAACCCGACGTCGGGGCCGGCGTTGTGCAACGCCCACAGCGGCCTGGCCTGCACGGACGATCCGCCAGCCTGCCGGGCGTCGCCGGTCCTGCCGGCGAGGTCACGCCAGGCCATTGACTCGCCCTGTTCGCGGGTGGCCGCCTGCCGCAGCGTCCGCCGCTGAATCGGCTCCTGGCAGGGGCAGGCCGAGACTAGCCGCGCAACCCTGGGCGGCCCCGCTAGGCGCAGTGCCTCCCGGTCGGCCTCCCACAGCTGCATCGGCAGGGGTGGCCGTGGCGGAGTCAGCGCGCGGAAGGTGGCGAAGGCCGGCGATTCCACCGGCACCGCCGGGGGCGGCACGTAGGCGAAGGACAGCCCGCTCGCATCCAGCGTGGTCGACACCCACGACGGCACCGCCAATGCCAAGACGGTCCCGAGCGCGCACAGCAAGGTTGCCAATGTCAGCTCGCCCCGTCGGCGTGCGTCGCTCACCGTGGGTACCGGCCGCACCAGCCGCAGGACCCGAGCGGTGACCGCCACCGTGGCCTTTGCGGTACTCGGCACACCCCCGAGTGGTAGCCCCGGCCCGTTCGCGGTCGCCAGCCGCAACCCCATGGCCCCGCATGCGCCTTGTGGCGGCGTGCGCAACGGGGTGCGGCTCTCCCATACCTTGAGGATGCTGGAGGCCAACGCCCCCGGTCGCTGGGTGTGGCGCCTGGCCAGCTCGTCGGCGCTCTCCTCCTGCTCGCGGTGCAGCCACTGCTGGGCCAGCCGGACGGCGGGAAGGAAGAAGACGAGGTCGGCGACCACACCCACCAGCACCCCGACCGACGGATCGCGCCGCGCGACATGCGCCAGCTCGTGGGCTACGAGCCCTTCCAACTCGTGGCGGTCCAGTCGCTGGACCAGGCGAGGGTCGATGATGACCACGGGGTGGCGGGTGCCGGTGGTCAGGGCTCCACCGGGGCAGCTGGGCAGCAAGCCGACGCGCAGCCGGCGCAGTCCCATGGCGCTGGCCAGGTCGGCCGCGACGCGGACCACCGGGTGATCGCCGGGGGCAACGACCGCGCGCGCCACCAGTCGGCGTGCGGCCAGCACCCCGAGTCCGCGGCGCAGCAGCAAGGCACCGGCCACCAGGCTCCACGTCACCAGCAGGAGATCGAACCCGGGGGTGACGACCTGGAGCTCGCCGAACACTTCCAGGACCCGTCCCCCGCCGTCGACCGCCGCGGTCACCCACAGCTGCGGGAGGTATGCCTCAGAGGCGGCCGATGACACGACCGCCACCGCCACCGCGGTGACGACGGGAGCCAGCACCACCACCCTGCGAGCGCGACTGGTACGCAGGAAGGGGTAGAGCACTGCGGCCACGCCCGCCGCCGCCAATGACCCGACCAGCGCTCGTACCGCGAACGAC
Organism: Actinomycetota bacterium; assembly: GCA_030858885.1. The sequence continues at coordinate 4,024 of JALZLC010000125.1, read as the reverse complement.
TCGGTCAGCAGCCACAGGAAGAAACTGGCAGAGCCCTGCCCGGCGAACTCCGCCTCCACTAGCCCTCCCGCTCACGCAGTCGCTCGACGCTGGCCCGCAACGCGTCGACCACGGCAGGATCCTCGGTGTCGACCACGTCCAGGAAATAGCTGATGGCGGATTCGGGGAAGCTGTTGACCAGCCAGTCGACCACCGAGTGCACGGTGCTGTACGCGTACTCGTCGCGGCTGAGGCCGGCGCGGTAGTGGTGCGCTAGCCCCGACGTGTCACGGATGAGCAGTCCCTTGGCCGCCAGACGGCTCATGGTGGTCATGACCGTGGTGTAGGCGATGTCACGACGCAGAGCCAGTGTCTCGTGCACGTCGCGGACCGTCGTGTCACCGCGAGTCCAGACGGCTTCCATCACCTCGGACTCGAGCGGCCCTAACACTCCGTCAAGCTGTGTCCGGCGCTTGGGCATCGCACACCTCGATTGACTGCCGGCGGGAGTCTATCCCGACGGGGTTGACTCTGCCTGTCTGTCCGCTAGCGCGTCTATCAGCGATCAGCGCGTCCGATGGTACCGGCAGATGACCGCAAAGTCGTCGGCGTCCAGGCTCGCCCCTCCCACCAGCGCGCCGTCGATGTCGGGTTGCCGCAGCAGCTCAGCGGCGTTGCCGGGCTTGACGCTGCCGCCGTACTGGACGCGCAGCCGGTCGGCCACCGACTGCTCGTAGCGTCCGGCGACGACCGAGCGCACCGTCGCGCACATCCCGTCGGCGTCACCCGATGTGGCGGTGCGACCGGTGCCGATCGCCCACACCGGCTCGTAGGCGATCACCATGGACGCGGCTTGCTCGGCGGAAACCTCCTCCAAGCAGGCCAGCACCTGGCCCGTCACGATCGCTTCCGCCTCGCCGGCGTCGCGCTGCTCCGCCGACTCCCCCACACATAGGATCGGCAGCATGCCGTGTGCAAAGACCGCGCGGACCTTGCGGTTGACTAACTCGTCGGTCTCACCGAACAGGGTGCGACGCTCGGAGTGGCCGCACAGGACGTAGCCGACGTCAAGGCGGGACAACATGGCGGGACTGACTTCGCCGGTGAAGGCGCCCGACTCCTCCTCGGAGCACTGCTGAGCCCCCAGCCCGATATCCAGACGGTCGCCCTGAATCAGCGTCTGGATGCTGCGCAGTGACGTGAAGGGCGGCACCACGACGATCTCGGTGGCTTCGTAGTCGCGCGGCTCCAGATGGTAGACGAGCCGCTGGACCAGTCCGATGGCCTCGAGATGGTCCAGGTTCATCTTCCAGTTGCCCGCGATGATCGGTCTGCGCGCCATACGGATCGCCTCCCGCCGTTAGCCGCGCAGGGCGGCCACGCCCGGCAGCTCGCGGCCTTCCAGGAACTCCAACGACGCACCGCCGCCGGTCGACACGTGGGACACCTGCTCGCTGACCCCGAGTTTGCGGACCGCCGCGGCGCTGTCGCCGCCGCCGATGACGGTGTAGCCGCTGCACGCAACCACCGCCCGCGCCACCCCTTCGGTGCCCGCCGCGAAGGCGTCCCACTCGAACACACCCATGGGACCGTTCCACAGCACCGAGCCGGCGTCGCCGATCGCTGCCGCGAACCGCTCGACGGTCTCGGGGCCGACGTCCAGTCCCAGCCAGCCGTCGGGGATGTCGTCGGCCGACACCCGGCGGTGATCGGCGTCGGCGTCGAAGCCGTCCGCCGCGATGACGTCGGTGGGCAGCAGCAGCTCGACGCCCCGCTGGGCCGCGCGCTCCAGCACGCCCGTCACGGTGTCCAGTTGCTCGTCTTCCACCCGGCTGGAACCGACCTGGAAACCTTGGGCCCGCAGGAAGGTGAAACACATGGCCCCGCCGATCAGCAGGCGGTCGACCCGCTCCAGCAGGCTGTCGATCACCCCCAGCTTGTCCGATACCTTGGCGCCGCCGAGGATGGCGACGAACGGTCGTGCAGGGTCATCCAGGAGCCGTGACAGCGCCGTCAGCTCCTTGGCGAGTAGCAGACCCGCGGCCTTCTGCTCGTGGCGGACCGGCACCCCGACGACGCTGGCGTGCGCTCGATGCACCGCGCCGAAGGCATCGTCGACGTAGGCGTCGCCGAGCGAAGCGAGCACGTCGGCGAAACCGTCGTCGTTGGCCTCCTCCCCCGGCTCGAAGCGCAGGTTCTCCAGCAGCGCCACCTGCCCGTCGTCCAGCTTGTCGACGAGCCGCCGGGCGTCGGTGCCAACGACGTCGATCGCCGCTGCCACCGGGGCGCCGAGCAGTTCTGACAACCGCGCCGCCACGGGCGCCAGTCGCAACTCGTCGACGACCTCGCCTTTGGGTCGGCCGAGATGGCTCATCACCACCACTCGCCCCCCGGCGGCGGACAAGGCCCGGATCGTCGGCAGCGACTCGGCGATGCGCAGGTCGTCGGCGACGCCCGAGGCGTCCAGCGGCACGTTGAGGTCGGCGCGCAGCAGCACGCGGCGTCCGGCGACCTGCAGCGCGTCGATTCCGGGGATGCCGGCGACCGCCGCGGGCGGCGTCGTGGTGTCCGGCTTCACGCGCTACAGCTTGTTGCCGACGTACTCGGTGAGGTCCACGAGCCGGGCGGAGTAGCCCATCTCGTTGTCGTACCAGCCCAGCACCTTGACCATGGAGCCGTTGGCCATGGTGGACAGGCTGTCGAGGATGCAGCTGTGCAGGTTGCCGACGATGTCGGCGGACACGATCGGGTCCTCGGTGTACTCCAAGATTCCCTGCATCGGTCCCTCCGCAGCAGTACGGAAGGTCGCGTTGACCTCGTCGCGGTCGGTGGCTCGGCGCAGCGTCACCACCAGGTCGGTGATTGACCCGTCCGGCACGGGGACGCGCAGGGCCAGCCCGTCGAGGCGGCCCTCCAGCTGCGGCAGGGCCAGCGAGGCGGCCTTGGCCGCGCCCGTGGAGGTGGGGATGACCGAGACCGCCGCCGCCCGAGCGCGCCGCAGGTCGGAATGCGGTTGGTCCTGGGTGCCCTGGTCGTTGGTGTAGGCGTGCACCGTGGTCATGAATCCCTGCTCGATGCCGAAGGCGTCGTCGAGCACCTTGGCCATCGGCACGACGCTGTTGGTGGTACAGCTGGCGTTGGAGATCACGTCGTGGTTGGCGGCGTCGTAGGTGTCCTCGTTGACGCCCATCACGATGGTGACGTCCTCGTTCTTGGCCGGCGCTGAGATGATGACTTTGCGCGCGCCCGCTTGCAGGTGCGCGGCCGCCTTGTCGCGGCTGGTGAAGATGCCGGTTGACTCGATGACGATGTCGGCGCCCAGGTCCTTCCACGGCAGGTCCGCGGGGTTTCGCTCGGCGGCGACGACGACCTCCTTGCCGTCGATCACCAGGCCGCGGTCGTTGACCTCGACCACCCCCTGGAAGCGGCCATGGACGCTGTCGTAGCGCAGCAGGTGGGCCAGGGTCTTGTTGTCGGTGAGATCGTTGACCCCGACGATCTCGATGTCCGCGCCCGTCTGCGCCGCCGCGCGCAAGTAGTTGCGGCCGATGCGGCCGAAGCCGTTGATGCCTACGCGGATGCCCATGTGCCTGCTCCAGAAAGGGGGTTGTTGAGGTCTGTAACGCTGCGGGGTTGTCGAGGTCGGCGTACCGCTGCGGCAACACTCTAGCCGCCTCCTGGCCGTCCCAATCCCTCGGCCATCTCCGCCAGCCGGGCGAGCCGTCTATGCACCGCCGCCTTGCCAACTACAGGGTCGTGGAGCGCACCGAGCTCGGCCAGGCTGGCTTCCGGGTTGGCCAGCCGCGCCAGAGCCGTCTGTTCCAGATCGGCGGGCACCCCGCCCCACCCCAGCGCGCCAACGACGGCCTCGATCATCGCCGTCTGCCGGCCCGACGCCGCTACCGCTCGCCCCAGGTTCGCCCGGTCGGCGTTGGCGGCGCGGTTGGCGTCGCCGCGCAACTCACGGCGCAGCCGCGCGGCGTCCCAGGCCAGGAAGGCGCCGTGTGCGCCAGCGCGGGCGAGGACGGCGCCGATGGCCTCGCCC
>JALZLC010000118.1 GCA_030858885.1 Actinomycetota bacterium | reverse complement strand
GCCTTGAGCAGCCGTCCGAGCGACGACGCGGTGATGCCCTTGCCGAGTGACGATGAGACCCCGCCGGTCACGAGAATGTGCTTGGCCACCTCGCGGACCTCCTCCAACCATCCAGGCGCCCTGCGCGCAACGCGCAGGGGGGAAGTCCGTCGCTCGCCGGCTGGTTCGCGCAGCCTCGGCCAACGTAGCAGGAGGTTCCTGCCGACTCAATCATCTGGCCCAGCGGCATCAGGAGCGGCGCCATGGGCCGAGCGGCGTTCGGCGAGTCAGTACCGGTCTACTGGCTCGCCGACGAGCGGTCGGCCAGGGCGTTGGCCAGCAGCTCCGCGGCGTGCTCGGCGGCGACGACGCTGTCCACGCTGCCCGACAGCATCCGCGACAGCTCGGTGACCCGCTCTGGTTCGGCCAGCCTGCGCACGGTGGCGCGAACGCCCTCGCCACCATCGCGCACGCCACCACCTCCACGAGAACCCTTGGTCACCACGAAGTGGGCGTCAGCATGCGCGGCCAGCTGAGCCAGATGAGTGACGCACAGCACTTGGCGGCCCCGGGCGAGCTGGGCCAACTTGCGACCGACGGCGAGCGCGGTGGCGCCGCCGATGCCGGCGTCGACTTCGTCGAACACCAGCACCGGCGTGTCGTCGGCATCGGCCAGCGCCAGACGCAGTGCCAGCGCCACGCGGCTGCGCTCGCCGCCCGACGCCCCCTTGTCCACGGGAAGCGCCGGCTGGCCCGGGTTGGCGGTCAGCAGGAAGGTCACCCGGTCGGCGCCATGGTTCGCCGGCGCGACGTCTTCGAGGACGACCTGCATCCGGGTGGCGCCCATCCCCAGGTCGGCGAGGTGCTCCTCGACCGCCACGGCCAGGCGCTGCCCGGCCGTGCGCCGGCCGTCTCGCAGATGCTGCGCCGCCACGGCAAGCTGCGCAGCCAGGGCCTTCACCTGCGCCTCCAGCTCGCCGGCGCGGACATCACCGCCCTCCAGGGCTGACAACCGTGCGCGGGCAAGATCAGCGTAGGCCCGTACGCCGGGCACGTCGATCTGGCCGCTGGCCGCCTGCCCGTACTTGCGCGTCAGCCGCACCAGGGCGGCGTGCCGGTCACGCAGCAGCTCAAGTCGCGCGGGATCCAGCTCCAATCTCTCGGCGTAGGAGGTCAGATCGAAGCCGACTTCCTGCGCCTCGGCGGCAAGGGCAGCCACCCGGTCCATCAGGGTGTCGAGTTCGGCGTCGACCCCTGCCTCGCCGCGCAACGCGGCCAGCGCGGCGCCAAGAGTGTCGCGAGCGCCGCCCTCCCCAATGACCGCGGCGGCGGCCGCTCCGGCGGCGCCGACCAGCGACTCGGCGTGCTCCAACCGGCGCAGCTCGGCCTCCAGCGCGGTGTCCTCGTCGTCAACCAGGGCCACCTCGTCGATCTCGTCGAGTTCGTAACGCAGCCGGTCGAGCTCCCGGAGGCGATCCCGCTGCGAGCCGCGCAGGAGCTCAAGCTCGTCGTTGGCCTGCCGCCACCCCCGATGGATGGCGTGGTAGTCGTCCAGGGCCGTCGCCAGCGCCGGTCCCCCGGCGCGATCCAGCAGGGCCCGCTGCACCGCCGGCGCGACGAGCTTGGCCGACTCCGACTGGCCGTGCAGCTCGATGACCCCTCCCACGCATGTCGTCAGGGCTGACGCGGGGGCCAACCGCCCGCCGACCCGGGCTCGGCTGCGGCCGGCCTCGGCCACGACTTCCCGGGAGACCACCAGCTCCTCGTCGCCGTCACCGAGCCACTCCTCGGCCCCCGGAGGCGGCGGGACCAACCGACCCTCGATGACGGCGCTGGCGGCTCCACCACCCACACGGTCGGCCTCAGCACGCGCCCCAAGCAGTAGCTCGATCGCTGAGACGACCATGGTCTTGCCGGCACCCGTCTCACCGGTCAGGACGTTCAGTCCCGGGCCGAAGTCCAGCGTCACGTCCTCGATGATGCCGAGGTTGGCGATGCGCAGCTCAACGAGCATGCCGCCCATGATGACCGACTGCTCGGACACCAGCCATGCCGCGCCGGTCGGCTGTGCGTCAGGCCAGCCCGAACTTGTCGCGGACGCGCTGGTAGAAGTCCGACGGTCCCAGCCGGGCCAGACGCACCGGTGCGTCGCCACGCGACACGCGCACGGCGCCACCGTCGGGTACCAAGATCGACTCGCGACCGTCGCAGCTGACCACGCAGGCGTTGTTGCCGCCCACGGGCCGCACCACCAGGGACTCACGAGGGTCGATGACCAGCGTGCGGTCGAACAGGGAGTGCGGCGCGACCGGCGTCAGCAGAATCGCGTCCACCAGCGGCGACAGGATCGGACCGCCGGCGCTGAAGGCATAGGCCGTCGAGCCGGTCGGGGTGGCGCAGATCAGGCCGTCGGCGGGGACGTTCGCGAACACCGTCTCGTCGACGCGGACCTCCAGCACGATGAGCCGGCGGGGCTCGGTGCGCTCAACCGACGCATCGTTGAGCGCCCAGGTCGTCTCCACGACTCGCCCTCTGACGTCGAGCACCTCCACCGCCAGTGTCATGCGCTCCTCGACGGTGAACTCTCCCCGCACGAGCTGCCCGACGGCGGCCGGCACCTGTGGGGTTTCCAGCTCCGACAGGAATCCGAGGCGGCCGAGGTTCACGCCGAGCACCGGCACGCCGCAGTCACGGGACAGGTACGCGGCCCGCAGAAAGGTGCCGTCCCCCCCGAGCGCGAGGACGACGTCCAGACCCTTCCCGAAGTCGCTCGGATCGCGCAGCTCGACGGCGGCACTGCTCCAGTTGTCGCCCTCGACGCCGACCGCGCGCGCGCCGGTCTCCTGCAGCTGGGACGCGGCCGTTCTGGCGGCATCGCAGGCGTCCCTGCGGCCACCGTGGACCACCAGGCCGACGGCGGGCGGACGCTGCGGGCTCCGGTCGCTCACGAGGGCTCATGGTAGTGGTCGTTCACCCAGCGCAGGAGGTGGCCGCGCGCGGCGGCCCGCCGCGCCGAGCGTTGCACGTGTGGGGCTGCCGGCCGATGATCGCGACGATGCTGCCACCGGACAATCATGTTCATACGGAGTGGTCCTGGGACGCCGCGCACGGCTCCATGGAGGCGTCCTGCGCGCGAGCGGTCGAGCTGGGACTCGGCACCATCGCGTTCACCGAGCATATGGACTGGACCAGATGGGTCATCGCGCCAGAGCACAAGGCGGCGATGCAGCGCGACGCCTTCCGTGTGGGTCCCGACGATCGGTTCAATCCGCCGACGCTGGACACCGACGGCTACCAGGCGTGCATCCAGGACTGCCGGAGCCGCTATCCCGGGTTGCGCATTCTTTCGGGCGTCGAACTCGGCGAGCCGCACTGGTTCGGCGACCAGTGCGCCGCCCTGCTGGCAACAGGTGGCTATGACCGGGTCCTCGGCTCGCTGCACTCCTTGCGGATCGAGGACCGGCCGTGGATCGTCGACGACCTGTACTCGCCGTACGCGCCGGGGGATCTCGAACCCGACGGCATCATGCGGGCGTACCTGGCGGAGGCGCTGCGGATGATCGAGTCCTCGCACCACTTCGCCGTGCTGGCGCACATCGACTACCCGGTCCGCGCTTGGCCAGCTCACGCCGGGCACTTTGCACCAACCGACTACGAGGAGGAGTACCGCAGCGTGCTGGACGCTTTGGCTCGGTCGGGGCGTGCCCTGGAGGTCAACACCACCGTGCCGTTGCGGGCCGAGATCGTGCGCTGGTGGTACGAGGTCGGCGGCGACGCCATCTCGTTCGGCAGTGACGCGCACCGCCCTTCGCAGCTGGCGCGGCACTTCCCCGAGGTCTCGGCGATGGTGGAGGGCGTGGGGTTCCGGCCCGGCCGCGACGCGCATGACTTCTGGCGCCGGCAGCGGTGACACCCCGGATGGCTCGGCCTAGGTGTCCGCTCTTGCACCACTGCGCCGCGCCGCTGCCTCGTCAACCGCCTGCCCGACGACGGCGGCGGGCTCCGCTGCGGACCCCGCCCGCAAGTGGATGAAGAACTCGGCGTTGCCGGCCGGTCCCAGCAGCGGGGACGGGCAGGCGGCCTGTAGCCCGAGGCCGACGCTTCGAGCCGCGTCGACCACGCTGGTGACGGTGGCGTCCCAGGTCGCGGGGTCGCGAACGACTCCGCCCTTGCCTACGGCGGCCCGGCCTGCCTCGAACTGCGGCTTGACCATCAACACAAAGTCGGCAGACGGATCGGCGACCTCACGCAGCGCCGGGATGACCAAGCGCAGGGAGATGAACGACAGGTCAGCCACCACGAGTTGCGCCGGCGGCGGAGGCAGGTCGCCGGGCTGCAGGTGGCGGACGTTGGTGCGATCACGGACCACCACGGCCGGATCCTGGCGCAGCCGCCAGTCCAGCTGGCCATAGCCGACGTCGACGGCGATAACGCGACGCGCCCCGCGCCGCAGCAGGACGTCGGTGAACCCGCCCGTCGATGCCCCAGCGTCGAGGCAGTGTCGTCCCACCACCGAGACGGCCAGCCGATCGAGCGCAACCATCAGCTTGTGGGCGCCCCGGGACGCGTAGACCTCGGTGGCGGGCTGGCCGACGACGATCGCGGCTGAGGTGGCAACCAGGCGCGCGGGCTTGTCGGTAGGCGCACCGTCCACCGTCACCAGGCCGTCGGCGATCTGTCGCTGCGCTTGGCTACGGGTGGAAGCTAGCCCCCGGCGGACCAGCTCCGCGTCGAGGCGGCGTCGCGAAGCCACTCAGGTGTGGCGAGCAGCCTGGATATCCCCGTCCACCGGGCGCGCTGGCGCGCGCCCCTCACCCTGGCGCTCGGGCGCCACGCTCGCCGCGAGGGCTTCCAGCTCGTCGACGAGGGCGCGATGCACCGCGTCGAGGATGGGCGGGTGGTCTTGGGCAGGCAGCCCATCCAGTCCGGCCAGCGCAGCGCCGAGCTCGTCCAGTCGATCCTTGGTCACGTCGACCCATTCCCGGGCGGTGGCGATGGCGTCGCCGACGGCGGGCTGGGAGGCGACGCTGCCAAGTCGTGTGGCGCGGCAAGATCCGTCGCCGGCGGCGGTGGCATCGACGCTTCGGCTGTGGCCGTCCTCTTCGCCGACGTCTTCTTGGCGACCGATGCCTTCTTGGCGACCGATGCCTTCTTGGCGGTGGCCTTCTTCGCGGTGGCCTTCTTCGCGGTGGCTTTCTTGGCCGCCACCTTCTTGGCCCCAGGCACTTGCTTGGCGGCGGCGGCCTTCTTGGCGGCACCGGTCTTCTTGCCGACGGCCTTCTTGGCGGCACCGGTCTTCTTGCCGGCAGCCTTCTTGCCGACGGCTTTCTTGGCCGGCAGTGCCTTGTCGGCGGTCTCGGTGGTCTTGGCAGCGGTCACCGGGCCGCGGACCGCGGTGGCACGTTTGCCGGCGGCGGCCTGGCGCGGCGGCGAGGCGGCGGGTGCGCGGCGCTCGACCTCGGTGGCCAGGCGCTCGACGTCACGCTGTCGGGCCAGCCCCAAGCGGTTGACCACCTTCTCCGTCTCCGCGCGCACCAGCTGGGCGATCGCCCGTCGATTGTCCTCAGAGCGCTTGAGCAGCTCGTCGACGGTCTTCTCCAACTGGTCGGCGGCCACCTCGCCCTGCTTCACCAAGCCCTTGACCACCTGCTCGGCCCGCTGGCGGGTCACCTGCGTCAACCCCGACGCAGTCTCCAGATAGCGCTGCAACGCCCTGTTCACGTCCGACCTCCGATCCACCCGACGCGGCGAGCATAGCCAACGCCCCACCGCGGGTTCGGGATGCCGCTCTGGCACACTCGCGCCCGTCGCGCTCCCGCACGAGGACGAACGCCCGTCATGGTCATCCCGATCCGAGACCACAACCCCACGCGCCGGACGCCGTGGATGAACCGGCTCATCATCGCCGTCAACATCGTGGTCTTCGTCTTCTTCGAGCCGTGGTGGGGCGGCGTGTGCCAGCAGCAGGCGTTCTTCCTGACCTACGCGGCCATCCCCGCGGAGCTGGGTGCAGGAGAGCCGCTGGACGCGCGGGAGGTCGCAGATTCCAGCCCTGCGCGCTGCCGCCTGCGGCCGATCGCCGACAAGCCGGTCTATCTGGCGGTGCTAACGGCCATGTTCTTGCACGCGGGCTGGCTGCACCTGCTGGGCAACATGCTCTACCTGTGGATCTTCGGCAACAACGTCGAAGACCGGTTCGGGCATCTCGGATACCTGTTGTTCTACGTCGCCGCCGGCATCGTCGCCACCGTGATCTTCGCCGTGCCCAATCTCACCAGTGCCGCCACGTTGGTGGGCGCCTCCGGGGCCATCGCCGGTGTGCTCGGCTCCTACCTTGTGCTGTTTCCGGCGGCGAGGGTGACGGTCCTGGTGCCGTTCCTGTTGTTTCTGCCGCTGACGCTGCCGGCAGTCATCGTGCTGGGCCTGTGGTTCGTGTTGCAGCTCGGAGAGGTGCGGGTGGCCTCCATGACCGGCGGTGGCGTCGCCTACCTGGCGCACGTGGCCGGGTTCGTGGCCGGCATGGCGTTGACCGTGGTGGTTAGCCGGCGTGTCAAGCCGGTCAACCGGCGTGCTGGTTACGGTTGAGCCGATCCAGCACCCGGTCGAGCGCCATGCGGTAGTCAGCGTTGTCGGCCAGCGCGCAGGCCAGCTTCAGATGCTTGGCCGCCTGGGGCAACTGGCTCTCGCGCTCGAAGCAGCGGCCGACGCCGAAGTGGGCGTAGGCGTCTGAGGGATCAATCCGCAAGGCCGTCTCGAACTCGGCGCGTGCCGCCGCCACCCGGCTGGATGCGAAATAGGCGCGGCCGAGCGTCTCGTGCAGAGACGCCTTGGCTGGCTCGTGTGCCACGGCCAGCTCCAGCACCTCTGCGGCGCCTCCGGGGTCGCCGCCGTCCAGGCGTTGGCGGCCCTGTTGATACAACGAATAGACAAGGCCCGGCTCCGCGCTGTTGGGCACCTGGTCACCTCCCTGGCTCGACATGCCTGACCGCTTCGCTGCTTGAGGGCGCGAAACCCCACAGTAGGCTTCCTGGCCACCTAGCCCAGCATGGCCGCTGCGCGGCCAAGGCCGTCTGACCTGCGGCCGACTCGACGTCGGATCGGAAACCTCTTACCGTGGTGGACGCGGCGCCCTTTCGTGCCTTGCGCTACGACCCGGCTGTCGCCGGGGACCCGGCCACGACGTCCGCCCCGGCCTATGACGAGTTAGAGCGCTTCACCTACGCGCGCCACCTGCAGGCCAGCCCCTACACCGTCCTTGAGCTGCTCGCCCCCCGAGAGGAGTCGTTCTCGGCGGCAGGCGCAGCGTACGACCGCTGGCGACGCACCGGCGTCCTGATGACCGACGAGCAGCCCGCGTACTACCGCTACGAGGAGCACGAGCTGCGCCATGGTGTGCCGGCGTTGCAGCGTGGTCTGCTGGCCGCGGTGCGCATCGCCGACCCGGACGTGCTGGCCCACGAGCGGGTCGATCCCGATCGGGTGGTGCAACGGGTCCGCCGCCTCACCGCCGTGCCTGCGGACCTGGCCCCCGTCTTCGCCGTGCACGTCGGATCCTCGGCACTGCGTGACTTGCTGGCCCAACCCGTCGGCTCGCCGCCCGTCATCGCCTGCAGCGACGAGGCAGGCATCGACCACCGCGTCTGGGCCGTGCGCGAGCCCGACGACGTGGCGGCCGTCACCGCCACGCTTGCGGGTCTGCGCGTCGTCATCGCCGACGGTCATCACCGCTGGGCTGCCGCCGCGGCGCGCCCTGACCGGCCGCCGGACGACCGCACCCTGGTCTATCTTGCGGACGCCTCGCTGCACGGGCCGCAGGTGCTGCCGGTGCATCGACTCCTTCGGCACCTGCCTCCAGACACCGAGGAACGCCTGACCGCCGACTTTGCGCTGCTGCCAGTGCCACCGCCGATGGTCGTCACCGCGCTGGCGCAACAGACCGAGCTGGCATTCGGCCTACGTCTCCCAGGCGAACGCGCCTTCGTGATGGTTGCCCGCGATCAAGCTGACCTGCGGGCGCGGCTGCCGGCGGAGCGTTCGGCAGCGTGGCGGAGCCTGGACACTGCGGTACTGGCTCATGCCGTGCTGCCGGTGGTGGGGGCGGGCGATCCGGCGTACCGCAGCGACGCCACCGAGGCGGCGCAGGAGATGGAGGCGGCCGGCGCCGGCGGACTGTTCCTGCTCCGGCCCGTCTCAGCGGCGACCGTGTACGCCTGCGCCGCCGCGGGAGAACCCATGCCACCGAAGACGACGTGGTTCCGTCCCAAGCCGAGGGCCGGGCTGATCATGCGGTCACTTGAGGCCCTTGGGTCTCCAAACTCGGCAACCTCCTAGACTTGTGATGATGATCGCCGATACCCAGGCTCCGCCTGGCACCGCCGGCTGGCAGCAGCTGCGCTCCTTCGACGGCACAGCCATCGCCTGGCGGGCAGATGGCTTCCAGGCGCAGCGACTCCCGGTGGTGCTCTGCAATGGCATCGCCTGCAGCGACGAGTACTGGCAGCACATCGTGGCGCCACTGGCCGCGGACCGGCGCGTCGTGCGCTGGGACTACCGCGCCCATGGGCGCAGCGGTGCGCCGGCCGACCCGCAACAGGTGACGGTCACCGCGGTGGCCAGGGACCTGGAGGCCGTGATAGCGGCCGCGGGCATCCAGCAGGCAGTGCTGGTCGGCCATTCCTTCGGTGTGCAGGTCGCGCTGGAGGCAGCGCGCTCGCTCGGGGAGCGGGCTGCCGGCCTCGTCGTGATCGCCGGCGCGCCAGGCGCGCCGCTGCGGGTGGTGCCAGCGCTGCTGGGTCTACCGGTCGCGACCGCTCTCGGCGCTGCCGCACCGTCGCTGTTCGGGGCAGCGTGGCAGCGCGCGTGTCGGTCGCCATCCGCGTACTGGATCGCCAGGACGCTGGGAGCCACCACCCGCAACGCGCCCAGGGAGGTGATGGACGCCTACTTCGCGCATGTCGAGCACCTGGACCCGGCGACCATGTTGCGCATGCTCGGCGCGATGCAGGCGCATTCCGCCGCCGACGTGCTGGACGGGTTGACGGTGCCACTGCTGGCGATCGCCGGTGACGCTGATGCGCTCACCCCCGTCCGCACCATGCGCCAGATGACCCTGCGCGCACCCAACGCCGAGCTCGAGGTCGTCGCCGGCGGCAGCCACACACTCCCGGCGGAGCAGCCCGCCGCCGTGCTGGCCGCCATGACGCCATTCCTGGCCCGGGTCGATGCCGCCCTCCCGTCTGCGGAGGCGTCGTGCGCAGCGAACGATCGGTAGCCACCGTGGCTGACGAGCCCCAAGACACCGCCACTGCGGCTCGCATCGTCTGGCTGACGCCGGCACGGCTCTTGCAGCTGGTCGCCATCCTGATCGCCGCCTACTGCGTCCTGGTCGTGGTCCGCGCCTTGCGCGGTGTGCTCGTGATGCTGCTGGTGTCGCTGTTCCTGTCGTTCGCGGCAGAGCCGGCGGTGCAGTTCCTGGCCCGGCGCGGCGTGCGGCGCGGCTTCGCTACCGGCGCGGTGTTCCTCGTCGGCCTGCTGGTGACCGCGGGGATGGTCGTGGCCATGGTCCCGTTGTTCGTCCAGCAGGTCACCGACCTCATCGACAGCGTGCCCAGGTCGATCAACGACCTCAACGAGATCCTCGACGGTCTTCCGTTGATCCCGTCCGTCGAGGTGACGCCTGAGTTGGAGGTGGAGCTGCGCGGCCTGGCCCTTGAGTTCGGCGAGCGGGCGCGAACGGTCGCCCTCGGCGCGGCCGGCAACGTCGTCAGCCTCGGCGCCACGGCCTTCGCGGCGCTGTTCCAGCTCCTGGCCGTCGGTCTGGTGACCTTCTACCTGGTCGCCGACGGGCCGCGGCTGCGCCGTGCCCTGGCGCGGCCGCTGCCGCCCGAGCGACAGCGCGAGATGCTGGCGATCTGGGAGCTGGCCATCGCCAAGACGGGCGGCTACATCTACAGCCGCCTGCTGCTGGCCTTCGCGTGCGGCCTCGCGCACCTGCTGTTGCTGCTGATCCTCGGGGTCCCGTTTGCGCTGCCGCTGGCACTGTGGGTTGGGGTGACCAGCGCCTTCGTCCCGGTCGTGGGCACCTACCTCGGCGGTGTGCTGCTGGTGCTGGTGGCACTGGTCAACAATCCCATCAATGCCCTGTGGGTCGTCGCCTTCATCGTGCTGTACCAGCAGCTGGAGAACTACGCGCTGGCTCCGGCCATCCAGTCACGAACCATGGACGTGCATCCCGCCGTGGCCTTCGTCGCCGTCTTGATCGGAGGCACGCTGCTGGGTGGCGTCGGCGCCCTGCTGGCCCTGCCCGCCACGGCGATCCTTCAGGCGCTGCTGTCCACCTACGTGCGACGGCACTCCCTGATCGACGAGCTACGTGACGTGGCTCTGCCGCAGGAGCCGACGCGACGCCCGTCGCGCTCCGAGAAGCGGCCCAAACAGATGCCGGCATGACCGGCATCTGGGAGCAGCTTCCGGACGGGATCCGGGCCATCGACACCATGACGGCAGGCGTGACGAAGGTCACCGCCGGCTACCTGCTCGACGCCGCGCGACCCACACTCATCGAATGCGGCCCTGCGCTGTCCGTGCGGCACGTGATCGACGGGCTGGCCGACCTCGGCATGGACCCCGGCGATCTGGCCTACCTGGTGCTGTCGCACATCCACCTCGACCATGCAGGCGGCGCGGGTAACGTCGCGCGGGCCTTTCCCAGTGCCACGATCGTCGTCAGCGAGATCGGCGCCCGCCACCTCGTCGATCCCACCCGGCTCAACAGCAGCTCGCGCCGCGTGTACGGCGACCTGATGGATTCGGTGTACGGGGACTGCACACCCATCGCGCCCGAGCGCGTACGCGGCGTGGGAGACGGTGAGCGGCTGGACCTCGGCGGCGGCCGCCAGCTGCGGCTGCTCCACACTCCCGGTCACGCCAAGCATCACATCGCCGCGTACGACGACGACTCGGGCGCGTTGTTCGTGGGTGACTCCGTCGGCGTGAAGCTGCCAGGCATGACGATGATCCGTCCGGCGACTCCTCCGCCCGATTTCGACTTGGTGCTGGCCCACCGGACCCTGGACCGTTACAAGGCCATGGCGCCGAAGGTGGTGTACCTGGCGCACTATGGCGCTGTCGACCCGCCGCTGGAGGCGCTGGACGAAGCCGACGAGCGGCTGCGGCTATGGGCCGAGACGGCCGAGGCGGCCTATGCCGAGCATGCCGAGCTCGACCACGTCACCGACACACTGGCGCGCCGGTTCGCCGACGACATCGACAGCGCCGATGAAGACCCCGACGTGCAGGCGCGGGTCACCCTGCTGTCCGGCTACGCGTCCAACGCGATGGGCTTGCTGCGCTACTTCGACCTGCGCGCGCAAGGCCGCACCGCCGCCAACTGACGACCCGCGTCCGCAGGCAGGGGCGCTCCCGCGACGGCCGGTGACGGCCGGTGGCCGGTGAGCTGGCCCGGTGGCCGTGGCCCGTGCTCAGCCGCGGTCGAGCGCCGCCAGACGCTCAGTCACGTCCTCAAAGTTCCCGTCGACCGCCTGGATGGCCTCGAAGTAGTCGCGGGCTTGTTGCTCGTTGCCCATGCGCTGGCAGACGTCGGCGGCCACGTACCACAGTCGCGGATGCCACGCTTCGATGGAGGTGGGATCCAGTGACGCCCGGCCGAGCGTTTCCAACGCACCGCGCAGGTCGCCGCGGTCCGCGCGATCTCCCGCCAGAACAATGAGTCCCTCCACCACCCGGTCCTGGGCGACTCCTGCGGCGATCATCTCCTCGACGTACTCACCGACCTTGTCGGCTCGCCCCGCCGCCCGTGCGCAGTCGGCGAGCAAGTGATTCTGATCCTGCCGGCCGGACAGGCGGCGATAGGCCAGCAGCTCTGACTGAGCCGCCGCATACTGCTCCTGTGAGTACCGCACCACCCCGAGTGCTTCACGCACCACAGCGCTGCGGGGCGCCACATGCTTCGCCCACGCCAGCAACTCTTCGGTTGTCGCCAGGTCACCTTCTGCGAGCGCGTCGCTGGCCGCACCAAAGGCGCGCATGACATCGTCAAGCGCCGCAGGGGGTGAGGCGGCGCGGAGGTCCCGGTGCACGTCTCGCGGCAGGCGGGGCCGCTCCTCTGGCAAGCGTGGTCGCCGGGGCTGCCGAGCGCGTTCCGGACGGAACGGACGCGCCTCGTCGTCGCCTGGCTTGGTGCTTCTCGTCGGCCTGCCCCCCGAGCGGCCGCCTCGTGGCGGCCTGCGGTCGTCTCCTGCGTTCATCGACGTGCTCCTCCAACACGAAAGCCGCCCCGAAGGGCGGCTTTCGCAAGAAAAAGGTCCGCGGCGACCTACTCTCCCACACAGTTGCCCGTGCAGTACCATCGGCGCTGGAGGGCTTAACTTCCGGGTTCGGAATGGGACCGGGTGTACCCCCTCCGCCATGACCGCGGAACAGCTGTGCAATTGTCACGCGGAACACGGTCCAACACCGTTCCCACGGAACTCCATAGCGAGCGCGAGCATCTCGGCAAGTCCTCGGCCTATTAGTACCGGTCGGCTGAAGACATTGCTGCC
>JALZLC010000104.1 GCA_030858885.1 Actinomycetota bacterium | reverse complement strand
CGCCGAGGTGCAGCGCACGGTCCGTCGGCTGCAGCGCATGGACGTCCGTGTTCGGCAGCTGACCGCACCCCTGCGGGTGCCCGACTACCGGCCCTACGCCGAGGACGCCCGTTCGCAGAGGCTGCCGGCGGGCACCTACTGGATCAAGATGGCCCAGCGCCAGAAGCACTGGGTGCAGGCGATGCTCAACGAGGACACCTACACCCCGTTCCCCTACTTCTACGACGTGACTGCCTGGAGCCTGCCGTTGCTCGCCGACATCGACGGTGGCCGCTCCGGAGCCGTGCTGCATCCGCAGTCACAGCGCGTGCCGAAGTTGGCAGAACCCAACGCGGCGGCGCCGCCCGACGACGGACCGCGCATCGGGGTGTTCCAGCTGTCGCTGGAGAGCTCATCGGCGATCGAGTCGTCGGGCTGGCTGCGCTGGCTGCTGACAGAGCGCTGGGGTGCCGACTATGTGGACCTGGACGCCACCGCCATCCGCGACGGCGCCCTGGATGACATCGACGTGCTGCTGGTGCCAAACGGTCCCGCCATCGACGCGGCCGCCGACCTGGACGTCAACGGCCTAGGGGCGATCCGGGATTGGGTGCACGGCGGCGGCCGCTACGTCGGCTGGCGTGGCGGCACCCAGCTCGCGGCACTGGCGCGTGTCACTGGGGTTGACCTGCGCGAACCCACCTCGGACGTGCCCGGCAGCCTGTTCCACAGCCGGGTGGATGTCGCCAGCCCACTGGCCGCCGGCGTCGGCGACGACGTGTGGAACTTCTACGCCTACGACCTGGTGATGCGTCCGGCCGAGCCTGAGCAGGCGGTTGTGACGTACCCGCCGGCCGACGCCGACGACTTCTTCGTGTCGGGCTTCGCCGACGGCGAGGAGGAGCTCGGTTCGACGGCGGCGCTGGTCGACGAGCCGGTCGGCGAGGGGCGCAGCATCGTGTTCGCCACGGAGCCGAACTTCCGCGGCTTCACTGACGGCACGCAGACCCTGCTGTTCAACGCCCTGTTCGGCGATGACCCGGACGCCGCGACGACGGTTCGCAGTGGCGCGGTGGCACGGCGCGCCGCCGCCGCGCAGGCGCGCAGCCTGGACCGCCAATCCGAGGCCATCCGGGTGTCGGTGGCCCCGTCGGACGCAGCAGCCGCCGAGGCGGTGCTGTCGGGCTACGGCCCGGCGGTGCGGCGTCACCGGTCGCCCGGCAAGGTGGCGTTCACCGTTGCCAACCCTCGAGGGCTGTCGGCCGACGAGCACCCGTTCGCCAAGGCCATCCCCGGCGATCTGCGCCGCGGCGGGGTGGAGGTGGAGGTCTTCTCCGCCCCGTAGGCCCAGGTAAGGCCGGCAGGGCCGGCCGTCCGCCTCGCTAGTCTGGGCGGATGGCCGGCCGCCGGACCAACCTCGGGCTGCTCGCGCTCCTGCTGGCGGCCCTGGCAACGGGCACCGCGGCCTACGCCACCGGCACACCGGCGGCGGCACGAGTCGTGGTGGTCGCGCACGCGGTCGTCGGGCTGGCGCTGCTGATCCTGTCCCCCGCCAAGTCGGTGATCGTGCGGCGCGGGCTACGCCGGCCCCGCGCCGGGAAGGCCGACTCGATCGCCTTCGGCGTGCTGATCCTGCTGACGGTCGCCACGGGGGTGGCACACGCCGCCGGCTGGGTGGCCGTCGGCGGGTTGCGGCTGCTGTTGGTCCACGTCGGCGCGGCGCTGCTCGCCATCCCTCTGGGTGTCCGCCACGTGTCGACGAGACCGGTGGCGCCACGCCGGACCGACTGGTCTCGGCGAACGCTGCTCAAGGCTGGCGGGGTGGTCGGTGGCGGCGGGCTCGTCGTGGTGGCGACCGAGGGGATCGTGACCGCCGGAGGGCTGCCCGGAGCGCAGCGACGCCAGACCGGGTCCCACGAGGCCGGGACGGGACACCCCGAGCAGATGCCGGTCACCCAGTGGATCGCCGACGCGGTGCCCAGCATCGACCCGACCGACTACCGGCTGCGCCTCGCGGTCGCCGGCGCCGCGACCACGTTCACGCTGGCGCAGCTTCGGCGACCAGGCGACCGGGTCACCGCCACGCTGGACTGCACCGGCGGTTGGTTCGCCGTCCAGGAGTGGGCTGGCACCCGCCTCGACCGGCTCGTCGGCGACACCGGCGGCGCCCGCAGCGTGGTCGTGCGCTCCGCCACCGGCTACACCCGCCGGTTCCCGCTGCTCGACCTGCCGCACCTGCTGCTGGCCACCGACGTCGCGGGCAGCCCGCTGTCAGCCGGCCACGGCGCGCC
>JALZLC010000090.1 GCA_030858885.1 Actinomycetota bacterium | reverse complement strand
CGCTGCACGGTGCGGTGGAGCATGACAGCGCCTTGGCGCTGCGCAACGGGCGGGCACGGTGGGACGGCAGCGGCGGTGTCGCTCGTGAGCATCTGGTCACCGGTACCGCGGCCGCGTTCGTGTTGTTGCTCAGCGGCCGCAGCGATCCGGCGCAGTTACGGGAACGGGGCGTCCTTGCGTGGTCGGGCGCCCACGGCGAAGCCTTCGTCCGGCGGGCGCGCCTGCTCACCTGACGCGTTCCTCTCCATCGGCGTTCCGGCATTGGTCGCACCACCTCAGTGGCGGTGGCGGTCCCCCTCTCGCACGCCGGCCAGGGCCAGCGCCACCACCAGCACGACGAGTACCGCGATCCGGCCGAGGTCCTCGGCAACGACTTGAGCCCCACCGACGAGGCCGGTGAGCTGCGCCAGCAGCAGCACGCCGAAGATGGTCAGGGCGACGAGTCGGGTGAGGCGACTTCCGCGCCAGACCAGGACGCCCGCGGCGAGGGTGACCAGACCGGCGAACACCAGCCCCCCGGCGACGCCAGTCGTGAACTCCGGGCCGCCCGCCGTCAGCGACCAGGCGCCAAGTGCCGCGTTGGCGGCGCCGACGATGGCCAGCAAGCTGCCCGCGATGCGAGGTGCCCACCGCCGATTTGTAGGAGCGGTTCGACTCGTGGTCATTACGTGTTCGCCTTCGCCCTTCGGGACGGACCGGTCTCGGCAACCAGCCTGAACCTTTACCTCCGTATCCGGAGGCAACCCTTCACGCCCGCGGTTTGGCAACCGGCGCCATGGCCTGCTCTCGTGTCAAGCCGTCAGTTCGAGACCGGCGTCGCTGGCGCGGGCGAAGTCGTCGTCGACCAGGACGACGTCCCGGCCGGCGCGGTCCAGCAGCGAGGCGGCGATGGCGGCGCGGAACCCGGACGCGCAGTGCACCCACAGCCGCTCGGCGGGCAGCTCTGCGAGCCGGTCCTCCAGCTCCGGCAGCGGTACGTGCACCGCCCCGGCGATGTGGCCGTCGCGCCACTCGTCGTGGCGCCGGACGTCGAGCACAACCAGGTCGCACCCGACCTTGGCTCGGGCGAGCCCGCCAAAGTCAGTGACGGGATAGGTGGCGGTCGCCTCGGTCGCCCGGCTGATTCCTACGACACGGGCCTCGGGGTGGTCGATGCCGATCCGGGCGAGCATCAGCTGGGCCTCGCCGACGTCGCCGACCTCGTCGCCGGCCAGGACGACCGGGGTCCCCCACGGCAGCACCCAGCCCAGATAGGTGGGCAGGGAGTCACCCAGCTCCACGTTGACCGTCCCGGCGACGTGGGACTCGGCGAACAACCGCCGCTGCCGCACGTCGACCACCCAGGCGCCTGCGGCGGCTCGCTTGCCCAGCTGCGCCACCGCTGCCTCGGGGGGTGGCGACAGGTCGAGCGGAGTGGGGCCGGCACGGTTGATCGGCGCCATCTGCGCGTAGTAGCTGGGGTAGGCGGTCAACCCGCCGAGGAGGGTGCCCACGAAGGTCTCCTCGTCAGCCGTCGTGCAGGCCAGGTTCTCGTGGCGCTGGCGGCCGATCGTCGACTCGTCGGTACCGGTTGAGCCCCCCGCCGACGCACAGAAGCTTCCAAACCCGTGAGTGGGGTGCACGGTGGTCGCCGGCGGGAGGTCGGTCGCCAGCTTGCGCGCCGACCGGTACTGCGCCCGCGTCAGCTCCTCCGTCTGCTCCTCGGCGATCAGGTCGGTGCGGCCCACCGTCCCGTACAGCAGTGACCCGCCCGTGAACACTGCCCGGTTCCCCTCGCCGTCCGCAACCAGATAGGACAGGTGGTGCGGGGTGTGACCGGGGGTGTGCAGCGCGGTGGCGCGCAGCGGACCGGCGGTCAGTACCTCGCCGTCGCGGACGGGAGTG
Organism: Actinomycetota bacterium; assembly: GCA_030858885.1. The sequence goes on along the minus strand of JALZLC010000090.1, from coordinate 3,772 downwards.
CGGGGAAACGCCACCTCGTCGTCAGCGGCGATCACATACTCGGCACCGGCGCGCCGGGCGAGTTGTAGCCCGCCGCTGACATAGTCGTTGTGGAGGTGGGTTTCCAGCACGCAGACGACGTGCGCGCCGTTCGGCACCGCGGCGAGCATCCGGTCGATGTCGCGCTGCGGATCCACCACGATGGCCGCGCCGTCCTGCGAGATGACGTACGAGCGGTCACCCAGAGCGGCCGTCTCGATCGCGGTCACCTGCACTCGTCACCTCCCCTTCCAGCCCGCGGGCACCCCTGCGGTAGAGCACCGTAGGGCGGCTGGCCCAGCGGGGCAACGGGCCGGCCCCGCGTACGATGAAACGGTAGGCGAACGAGGCACGCACCAGTTACTGCGCGATGCACGACGTCTGGAGGTGGCCATCCATACCCTGCTGCCCGCCGAGCCGCGCAGCGCCGGTCAAGCTCGCCGGTTCGTCGGTGCGGCCCTGCATCAGCTCGGCTACGAGCGCCATAGCGACACCACCGAGCTGCTGGTCAGCGAGCTGGTGACCAATGCCGTGTTGCACTGCCGCTCGGCGGTCGGCGTCCGGATCTCCGCCGGAGCCTCGGGCGTCCGGGTCGAGGTCAGCGACGGCAGCACGGTGCTGCCGTCCCCCCGCGGGTTCAGCGCCGACGCGGCCACCGGTCGCGGTTTGGAACTGGTCGAGGTGCTGTCCAGCCGCTGGGGCGTGGAACCGCGACCCGACGGCAAGGTGGTCTGGTTCGAGCTCGGTGAGGCAGCCGAGGGCACCGAGGACGAGGGCACGGTCGTCAACCCCACCGCATCGGCTTCTGACGACCGCGACGACGCGGCCGAAGGGCAGGCCGACGGGGCGGCCGACGACGAGGCCCGAGTCGGGATCCGCCTGCTCGGGGCACCGGTCGCGCTGTACCGCGCCATGCAGCAGCACGACGAGGCGCTGCTGCGCGAGCACACCCTGTTGACGCTGGGCGCGTCAGAGGGTGGCGCCTCCACCGGCCCGGTTGCGCAGGTGGTGATCGAGCAGCTTGATGCCGACCTGCAAGCCGCGGAAGACGCCGGCGAGGAGTCCGCCGACCTGGCCGGGATGGTCGGCGCCACCGACGCCGAGGCCAGCGGCCGGCTGCTGGCGGTGCTGGAGGAAGCCGACGAGTTGGCCCGCACCGGTCAGCTGTTGACGCCGCCCACGCTGCCCGAGGTGGGTGGCTGCCGGCGATGGTGGCTCGGTCAAGTGATCACCCAAAGCGGCGGCGGTGCTCCGACTCCGTGGCCGGCGTTCGTCATCGACCAGCCGCGGGACGTACCCGCCGAGCCTGCCATCTCCTACCGTTCGTTGCTCGACCAGCTCAGCGACGCCGTCGTCGTCGGCGACGACCGCAACCGGATCACGCACGCCAACCCGGCCGCCGCCTCCCTGCTCGGCTGGTCGGCCGCTGACCTGATCGGCAGGCGCCTGACGGTGATCGTTCCTCCCCGGCTGCGCGACGCCCACATCTCCGGCTACACCCGCTACCTCGTCACCGGCACGCCGCACCTCATCGGGCGCCCGGTGCAGGTCCCGGCGCTCCGCCGCGACGGCACCGAGATCACCGTCGAGCTGCTGCTCAGCGTGATCCTCGACGACAACGGCCGTCGTGGCTTTGTGGGGTCGCTGCGCGCGTTGGCGGCGCGCGACGAGACGGCTGGGCAGCGGCTGCTCGAACGCGGGTTCGCCGCGCTGGAGGAGGTCGCGGTGGCGCTGTCGTCGCCCAGCGTCCCTCGGGCGCTCGACGAACGGGCGAGCGGCGCCGCCGACATGCTGGGGCGGGCGCTGGCCTGGCCGTTCGTGGCGGTGTGGAGCATCGCCGAGGACGGCCAGCGGCTGCGGTGCTCGTACATCGGCGAGGGCGCCGACGACTATCCCGCCTTCGTGGCGATGACCCGAAAGCAGCGCCTGACCAGCGGCGTCGGCCTGCCCGGGCGGGTGTGGCGGTCGGGGCGGCCCGTCTGGATCCCCGACGTCGCGGCCGATGCCAACTTCCCCCGCGCCGCGGCGGCGCTGCGGCACGGGTTGCGCAGCGCCCTTGCCTTCCCCGTCAAAGCCAGCTCGTCGGGACAGCCCCTCGCCGTGGTCGAGCTGCTCAGCGACGAGCTGGTGGACGTGCCGGCGGCGCTGCTGACGGTGCTGCACACCATCGGCGTGCTGGTGGGTGCCGACGCCCAGCCGGTCCCGGGTTCCGGGCCTGCCGCCTAGCGCAGCCGGCCGCCCAAGCGGAACTCCTCGAAGTGGATCCGGTTGCGGGGCACCCCGAGTCCCACCAGCTGACCGGTGAGCGCGTCGGTCATCGGCTTCGGTCCGCACAGATAGACGGCCGCGCCATCGAGTTCTCCGGAGGTCTTCACGATCCCGTCGGCGGTGAGGAAGCCGTGCTCCTCGTCGGCGTGGGGGATGATCCGCAGGCCCGGCCGCTGCGCCGCCAGGTCCAGCAGCTCGTCGAGGAAGACGGCCGCCGCGACCCGGTCGGTCAGGTAGTACAGGTCGATCGCGCGGCTGGGGATGCCCTCTTCGTCGCCGGGGGCCGTCGCCACGGGCAGGCTGCGCACCATGGACAGGAACGGCGTGATCCCGATGCCGCCAGCGATCCACACCTGCCGGCCTTCCCGATCGCCGCGATGCCAGAAGCCGCCGTACGGTCCCTCGACGCGAACCCAGGCGCCGGGTTCTACCCCCGGCAGCGCGCGGGTGTAGTCCCCGACGGCCTTGACCGCGAGCCGCAGCATCGGTTCGCCGGGAGCGGATGTGATCGAGAAGGGATGCAGCTCGCGTCCCACCGCGGGGTGGTTGATGCCGATGAACACGTGCTGGCCTGCCTCGAAGACCAGCGGCGCGTCGGCGGGCTCCAGCTCGAGCTCGGCGATTGACGTCCCCCGTGGTCGCAGCGCGGCGACCCGGTAGAAGTCACGCCGCACCAGGGTCCGCCCCAGCCCGGAGCGATACACCCAGCCCGCGATCGCCGCGACCGTCAGGACCGCCAGGTAGCCGTCGAGGAAGGGGATCTGCGACCCCAGCCCTTGGACCCGGAATGCGTGCACGGCGCCGACGGCGAACACCAGCCCAAACACCCGGTGGACGCGCAGGAAGGGCTCATGGCGCAGCCGTCCTACCAGCGTGACGGTGAGGATGGCGACGAAGCCGGCGAAGGCCACCACGCCGGCGAACACCCGCCAGCCGGCGTCGGGCAGCAGAAGTCCGGCCACGCTCGTGCCCGGCGTGGCCGCCTGCGAGCCGAGCATCAGCACCACATGGGCGACCAGCAGCGTCGCCACCGCCGCGGCCAGACGCCGATGCCAGCGGTACATGCGGTCCAGGCCGCCGAACAGCCGCTCGATCGCCGGCACCCGCGCGCTGAGCACCAGATTGGTGGCAAACGCCGAGAACCCGCACAGCCCCGCCAGCAACGCGGCGCTGCGCAGTGCCCCGGCTGGGGTCGCGAAGGCAACGGCCACCGCGTCCGAGCGCAGCCAGAGCAGAACCGGGACCAGCGGGGGCCCGAGCACGGCGAACCAAGCCGGGCCGTGCAGGACCTGGCGTCCGACCAGAGACCGCCGAGCAGAAGCGCCGCTGCGCTCAGCTGTCGACTGGTCGGTCATCAGGGCTCCGCTCGTCTTGCGGACGTCATTCTGCAACGCCGTGGGCGGCAGGGTCCGACGTGCCCGCCCCCCTTACGCGGCATCGTCTCCTGCCGTGCGAGCGGCTTGTGCGAGCGCATCGGACACGGTTG